>JALXCX010000197.1 GCA_026990725.1 Desulfobulbaceae bacterium | reverse complement strand
TCCTGTTTCAGTGCCGGCTCCGATCTCAAACACGATACCGTCTTTATAACTGCCTTCAATGGTGTTGAACTCTATGAGCGTATTGTGCGCTCCATGGATGTGGATTCCACCATTAAGATAATAATCCTCGCCGGCGGTGTTATCAAATGCCTTAAATATTCGGTTATGATGAATATGTACATTTTCCACATAATGCTTACTGCTTCCTGCCTCTAAAACAATGCCTCCGGCTTTACCATATATATAATTTTCATATATTTCAGCTGAACCAACCGGTACCTCATCATTGTCGACATTTATTCCGGCATATCCGGATGGCACATTGTTGAGGCTGTTACCCACCGTATTCCCATGGATAGAGATAGTATCACATTGGCCAACTCGTATGCCGTCGTTTGTTCTGGTACCGTAGATTTCGTTATCATATATTTCCAGATCACTGATATAGCCGAGATACAGTCCATCATGCCCGGAATGTTCCATCAGGTTATTATAGAATTTTACCCTTTTGTTCATACCTGCTTGATAACTCATTATACGGATAAAATCGCCATAACTGTGGTGCAGATGCATGTCGTGTACTGTGAGGTCAGTGGTACCGTAAAAAATCATCAAAATGTATTCATAGCCTGCGGTTGCGGCATCCTGTGTACCTGCGGTCAGTTCAAAGCCACCAATTTCCACATTGGAGATAGCGTCATCAGCGGTTCCATATAATTGCTCTGCTAACGAACCTTCATGCGCTCCTCCCGCCCAATGTTCACCACCTTTCTGGGCTATTAATGGTTTATTATTATTGTTGGGCCAGTCTGTATGGTCTTTCAGTTGCACCTTCACATTGGCATCACCGAGTAACTTCGTATTGCTCGAAATAATAATTGGTTCCGCGATGACACAGGTCATGGGACCTTTCAGGTAAACAGTTGTAAGGCCAGGGTCACCTGCAACCCGGTCAAGGGCCTGATTGATTGCCAGTTGATCATTGTGTCCATCACATTTGTAGTCACCTGAGTCGTCACTGGTGACGGTCACAGTATTTTTATTCCCGGAAAGCAGCATGTAGACAGCCGGTAATGTGCCTGTGTCATTTCCTATCGCATCCGCCAAAACAGGTAGCAGCACGAAGAAGAAAAGAAAAAAAGAGAGAATAGTTTTTTTCATAGTATTGATTCTCCTGTAACGTATTAGGTGATAAGTATTCGCTTTTTGAGGAAGGGTCAGAGAGGACAAAAAATACCTTCAATAAGCAGAAACTCTTGTCACGTGCCCCTTCAAACAGCTGGTAATTATGGCTGAATTGATTTTGAGTAAAAATGTGACTTCAATTTCTTCCATATATTCACATAACTCAACAGAAAACATCTATGGGGTGTTAATATTATTTTCGGGATAGAGAAAACTGGCACTTCATAACCCGGAGGAAATTCCCGTGCAAAACGGGGACACGATACGGTTTGTATCGTATTCATCAAGGCTGTAGCCTGTTTTTTCCCCGGTCATCCCAAGCCCGAATTGGATCAGAAGGATTGAAAGATATATATCCTGTCCCCCGAATTCGCTGTCCCCCGAACTCGGACTGATGCCAGACGCTGGTATTCCGCAGCTCGCTGGTGGTCACCCAGGGCCTCGTAAGTTGATCCCACACTATTCAATGACTTGGCCAGATCAGGATGGTTTTCCGGTAATACCGTTTTTCTTATTTCCAGCGCCTGGAGCTTATATTCCAAGGCCTGCTGGTGCTCACCCAAAGCATAGTAAGTTGTTCCAACATTATTCAATGA
>JALXCX010000196.1 GCA_026990725.1 Desulfobulbaceae bacterium | reverse complement strand
AAACAACGTCATTTTCAGGGGAAAACCCTTTTGAGTAACACCAATCCCACGGTATTTTTTCCCGAGAATTCTTCTGCTTAGTTTTTGCGTCAACTCCGAAAACAAACCATAGGGACAGACCCAGGAACAAAAGACTGTTCCCAGAGTAAAAGCGAGCAACAGCGGCAAAAATGCGCCAACAAAATTATCAAAAGTTGGCAGGTATAAATTTTTTACAGAAAGTTGCAGAACCGCAAGAGGGTCAGACAAGAGAAGGCCAAACATGTGAAAGGAAAGAAAGTTACCATACACATAGCTGTAGCACGAACGATTAATAATCGGGATGAGAATAAAGGCAAACGCAACAAAAAACTGAAAAAAACGGCGCCAGGTTTTAAGGGTGGGCTTTTTCATCCCTGCTCCCCTCCTGCATTATCGCGTGTCTCTTGAAATCTGGTTGGCGTAACCACGATAGCATCGGCAGGACAGACATGTTCACAAAGTCCACACCCGGCACAATCATCTGTTATAACAGGATACGTACCCCTGTCCAGGCGCATTGCCCGCCATTTAATTGGACAACGCTCATAACAGGATCTGCAGAGAAGATGCTCGGTCCAGGTAAAGCACTTTTTCCGGTCAAGGACGGCAAAGCCCATATGCACGTCCTCTATGGGAATATCATGCAACGCATCAGATGGGCATATTTCACTGCAGCGCATACAGAGATGGCAGGGTGCCTGCTTGGGATTAATCTCCGGAGTGCCGGCCACAAAAAAATTAAAGCCGCGTCGCATCTTGATGCAGTCAAAAATACAGACCTGGGCACATTGCCCGCATTGCAGACAGCGGGATAAAAATTCCTTCTCACTTCTCGCACCGGGCGGTCTTAAAAAATGCGTGTTTAAGGGCATGGCAACACCTTGATAAAATGTCCCTTTACGACGACGAGACAGTGGGTAAAAAACACCACATAATCGTGCATATGTTCAATAATAGCCCCGAAAAGAGGGCACAGCATTTTCAAAACACTGTGCCCTCAACCTATGGTTTAATATCAACGCCAGGCTTTTTCTTCATCAGTTGACGAAGACTCAGGTTGGTTTCAATATTGCCGTTTTCATCCATTTCATCTTCTATGGTCAAGTATGTGGTATAGATAGTCAGGACACCGGTAAGTTGTTTAATCCTGTCCACAACCCTTTCTATCTGATCAGAAACCGTTTCACACACCACAACCACATACTGGTCTTCATGAATCCCGTAGGTGGTCATCTCTTCCATCAAAGAGACCTGAGCCTCAACGGCTGCAACCTCTTCCTTGAGGACATGAACAAGCAATCCCATGATAGCCATTTTTACGCCTTTTTAATCCGAACAGCACAAATTTTATACTCAGGCTGTTTTGAGCCTTTATCAAAGGCGTTAAGAGTGAGCTTATTGATCATAAGATTGGCATCAAACCAGGGAACAAAAACCAACCCGGGCCGACAGACATCGCTGACTTTTGCCTGAAAAACCATTGTATCACGCCGGGTTTCAAGCTCTACATTATCGCCATTTTTTATCCCCAGTTTACTGGCATCATCTTCATTGATCTCCACATAAGCCTTGGGAAAAGACCGCCTCAATTCAGGCACCTTCATGGTCATGGTACCGGTATGCCAATGGTCGATGACTCGCCCGGTGGTGAGGACCATGGGGTACTCGGCATCCGGCTCTTCGGCAGCGGGTGCGTACGGGCGCATCCAGAGTTTTGCCTTGCCGTCCGGGTAGCCGTAATACCAGTACTTGTTTTTATAATCCTTGGGAATATTGGGATCTTCACCACGGACGTATCTGATTTTTGTGCCGGGATGATCTTCAGTTGGACACGGCCAGCGAAGCCCGGACTCTTTTTCCTGCCTCGCCCTGGTCATACCCTTGAAATTATACGGAGTTGCCGAGCTGACCTCGCGCCACTCATCCCAGACATCATCAACATTCTTAAATGGAATAACCTTGGAATCAACCCCCATCCGCCTGGCGAAATCAAGCAGGATATCAATATCGGATTTACACTCCCCCATGGGTTCAACGGCCTGCATGAGCAGAGAATAACGACGCTCCGAACAACCATACACACCACGTTTTTCACACCAGAAGGCAGGCGGAAGCAGGACGTCGCAATATTTCACTGTTTCGGCATCCATAAAAGGTTCACTGAGTACCATGAAATTATCTTTTCGCTTCATACCCTCAGTATACATATTAACATTGGGAAGAGAATGGGCCGGATTGGTACAGAGCACAAACATGGCCTTAATTTTTGCCTCGGAAAAGGCGTTCCAGAGGGCTATGGTATGCAGTCCCGGTTTAGGAGCAATAGTTCCGGGTTTTAGCCCCCATTGTTTCTCCAGCTGGGCACGGTGGGACGCCTTTTTGATAACCCGGCCGGCCGGAAGAAGATGGCACAGGCTGCCTGTATCACGTACACCACCACAGGCGTTAGGTTGGCCGGTCAGAGAAAAATTGGTGGCACCGGGTTTACCGATATGGCCTGTCAACAGATGAAGATTAGTCACCAGATTATTGGCCCAGACCCCACGGATACGCTGGTTCAAGCCCATGGTCCAGAAAGAGACAGTACCGGACGCACTGGCAAACATTATCGCAATTCTTCGTATCTGTTCAGCAGGTACTCCGGAAATTTTTTCAGCCTTTTCCGGTGTATAATCTTCAAGAAACTTCTGATAGGCCTTAAAATTGACCTTTTTCTTATCATTGGTCATAAAGTTGACATATTTCTCATAAAACCTCGGATTATCAAGCTCTTCCTGGATAATCACATAGGCCATGGCATTGAGAATTGCCAGGTCAGTCCCCGGCTTAAAAGAAACATGTTCATCGGCTATACGGGCCGTATTGGTTTTACGCGGGTCAACCACAATAACCTTAACATTGGGATCTGCCTGTTTACGCGAGGCAACCCGTTTAAAAAGAATCGGATGACACTCGGACATATTCGAGCCGATGATAAAAAAACAGGTGGCCGCATCAATATCTTCATAACTGCCGCTGGGCTCATCTTTACCAAAACTAGTTACGTATCCGCCAACCGCCGAGGCCATACAGAGGCGTGGATTACCTTCAACATTATTTGATCGAAACCCGGCCTTCCAAATTTTGCTTGCCAGATAACTTTCTTCGGTCAAGGCCTGTCCGGAGCCGTAAAAGGCAATGGAGGTTGGGCCATGTTCTTTCAGTGCTATTTTAAACTTTCCAACAACAAGATTCATGGCCTCATCCCAGCTGGCAGGCTGGAGCTGACCATTTTTGCGGATATAGGGTTTTGTAACCCGCTCTTTGGCATAGACTATCGGCGGCATTAATGCGCCCTTCAAACAGAGAAATCCCTTGTTATGATTGTTGGGATCTCCCTTAACCGTAACAACCTTGCCACCCTTCACCCCGATCATAACCCCGCAGCCGGTACCACAAAAACGACAGACCGCCTTGACCCATTTATCAGGCTCGGCAGCCAGAGCCTCTTCTACCATGGGAAATGAACTGTTTAAGGCCACCATTGCCGAGGATGCCGCCGCTGTTTTCAACACATCACGTCTGGTCAGTTTCATTCTTTTCCTCTCTTGATTTTTTTAACTATCCTGTCTGTCACCAGTACTCTCATCAGCAATGCCGGTTATTGCGATTTACTCTGGGTCTTCCTATAGGCATCATGATGGAGTGAATTTTGATGAAAAGGATGACATTTCACGCAATCGGGCTTTACACCAAATTTTGCCTCCATTCTTTTCATGGCCGGATCGTGACATTTCTGGCAGACAGCTTTGGGATCGGGATTGACGCGCCAGGGGACAGAACCTTTCCCATCAGGCTGGCCGTGGCAGACAAAACATTTTACAAGTATCATTCCATGCTTTGATTCGTACCAGTTTTGGGCAACTTTCGGAGTCGCTATTTTATGGCAGGCGTAGCAGTCAAAGGCATCATCGGTGGGAATCAAATGTTTCAATCCTTCAGCGTTCCCGGAGACAGGAAAAGAAATCAACAGAAGCAGACTCATAATCAATATGAAACAGCCCTGTTGTATCAGCTTTCTTTGATAAGCACTTTTCATTTTTTAATCCCTCCCTTATCCGCTGCCGCAGCTTTACTCTTCCGCAACCTTTTGGCAAAATCAACATTTGTGGGCATATTCCGGTCAAATTCTGGTAGATGTGCAATATTTATATGACAACCGGCACAGGTTTTTCTGGTTTCACCGTTTTTGCCAAGAAAGGCATCATGGCATAATCTGCCAATTTCCGAGAGAGGCTCATCTTTGGTATTTTTGTACAGATCCTTGTGACAGGCCTGACATTTTTCAGCCTTTATCGCATTTCTGGCATGTGCCTGAAGTTTTCTGCGATCAAAGGCATCTGGAGGAAATATTTTCTTATCATAGTATTCATCTCGAGCGTAATAACTCGTCAAAGGATCATAATGAAACGTATGGCACTGCTCACAACTGATTACCTTTTTATCTTTGTCCAAGGCATGGACCGAGCTTTTCAATTCTGTCTGGTAGACTTTCACATCGTGACAACGCTTACATTCCTCAACCACAGGACGGGAAGGTTTAGCAACAGCAGAAGACTGCTCCAAATCCTGTGCCGCAAGTGCCGTTGAACTGCAGACGAATGCAAACAAAACAGCTGTCAGCAATCGTAGAAAATGAACTTTACATGAAAAACACGATCCCATCACATTTCCCCCTCTTAAACATCATTTAAAAAACGTAACGTAAGGTTTTTGACAATCGCCTCATCTCACAAAACTTTTTTGTTGTCATTATCAGAATTAAGATACGCTAAATGCACTTTTTCTACCGTGTTCAGCCCCTCAATGGTTTTGATCACCTGGCTCATGGATTCTTTGCTGCCGCTTTTAATTGTTGCTATGATATTTCCGTTCTCATCACTTCCATACACCAGCAATTCAGCATATTTTGCGAGCACCAATTCGACATGCCTCTTCTCGGAAGGATGAACCGTTATAACGACGCCTCCAATGACCATGCTCATTCACTTGTGTGGACGGTGAAAAGAGAGAACCTTCCAGCGTTAGGTTAAAAATGAATCATCCCAAAGCATTATTCTATCAAGAGTAAACTAGCAAAAAGCATTCCAGTTAATTTTATGCATATTATCCAATGGTTAACAAAAAAATGACGCCTTTCCGTTACCAAAAGGTATCATTTACCAAAATGTTGTGTTACCATCCGGTAACGGAAGTGCAACCATTGCCTGAGGATCTTTTTTCTTGAAACTCCGTATAAAATTCATCATTGCCAACGGCGGCATATTGTTGCTTTCCTATGGTCTGCTTTTTTTATATTCATCCAATAAACAGCATGACCTCATCTATGGTCAGGCCAGGCAGCAGGCAAGAATGCTTCACAGGCAAGTCATTCTCACCCGTAAATGGGTTGCCGATCACCACGGCTTATTCTTAATCCGAACAACGGATGTGCAGCCGAATCCGTTTCTTGATGAACCGATAATCCACACCCTTGACGGCAAGATCTACGTAAAAAGAAATCCGGCAATGGTCACTCGGGAACTCTCTGAATATGCCTTTCGGGATGGTTGGTGTACTTTTCGGGTAACAAGCCTTAAACCGATAAACCCTGCCAATGCCCCGGATAATTTTGAACGGGCAGCACTTAAAAAATTTGAGACAGAAAACAGCAAAGAAATAATTGCCATTGAAGAGGCCCCGGGCGGCCGGATTCTTCGCTATATTGCCCCGCTCATCATCGAGAACTCCTGTATGAGCTGCCATGCAAAGCACGGTTACGAAATTGGAGATATTCGCGGAGGCCTGAGTATTGTTATCCCGATTAACTGGGCTGATAAAATGATTGCTGAAAACAATTACTCCATCATTTTATACAGTCTACTCTCCATCATAGCGGTCTCAACCATGCTTTTCTGGCTCTTTTCGACACTCGTCTCCCGGCCTTTGGCTCATTTAACGGCCACAATGGATAAATACCCGGATCATCCCGTCCCCAAACCGGAGCACAGCCGGGTCAAGGATGAAATTGATACCATCTGCGACACCTATTATGATCTATGCCGTCGTCTGGATGAGTCACGAAAGACGCTGGACATGGCCAAAAAGCAGGCTTTTCAAAATGAAAAAATGGCTGCGCTCGGGCTTCTTACTTCGGGAATTGCTCACGAGGTGAACAACCCTCTGGGCGGCCTGCTCAACTGTGTCAAGGCGTTACAGCAAGAGCCTGATAATCCACAACTGATCCAACGATATCTGCCCCTGCTCGATAAAGGCTTAAAAAGCATTGAGCATACCATGCATCAACTGCTTAACTTTGGCCGCAACACACCGCTGGATCTAAAAAAAATTGACGTTGACCATGTGATTCAGGAATGCTTTGACCTACTCAGCTACCGCATGGACAACATTGAGCTGAAACTCGACCTTCATTTAAGCGGTCATTACTGTATTGATGTTGAATCTTTGCAGCAAACTATTGTCAACATCGGACTCAATGCGATTCAGGCCATGGGAAATGATGGTGGCAGCATTCAGGTGCAGTCAAAAATCATCAATGAGAGTTTGATAATCAAAATTGATGATACCGGCCCCGGTATTCCTCCTGAAATTCTAGATAAAATTTTTGATCCTTTTTTTACGACCAAGGACGTTGGTATTGGAACCGGCCTGGGGCTTGCTGTCAGTTATGCCCAGGTTGAAAAAATGGGCGGCACCCTTATTGCCGGAAGCAAAGCAGGCCATGGCGCCTCGTTTACCATCACCTTACCGGCCACCCAGAACTGCTCACTCCTCGTTGAAGATTATGACCAGAATACTGCTGGCTGAAGACGATGAAATAATGCGCATCACGGTCCAGGACAGGCTGGAACGTCAGGGGTGGTCCGTTGATAGCGCTGTGAACGGCAACGAAGCCTTGGCCAGGATAGAGGCTAACAAGTATCATATCGTTGTTTCAGACATCCGAATGCCCCAGCTCGGCGGGATTGAATTACTGGAAGCGGTAACGGAAATTGCTCCGGCAACCGATGTCATCATGATGACGGCCTATGGCAGCGTTGATGATGCCATAGGCTGTTTAAAAAAAGGAGCTACTGATTATATCCTGAAACCTTTTGACCTTGATGATCTGGTCATCAGAGTCTCAAGAATACTTGCCAACCAATCGATTAAAGCCCGATGCGCCTCTCTTGAAGACTGTTGCCAACAGATGCACTCTCCGCTTCTGGGCAACAGCAGCAGAATGCAGCAGGTCTTTGACATTATAAAACAGGTGGCCCCGACTCAGGCGACAGTTCTTATTTCCGGTGAATCCGGAACAGGAAAAGAACTTGCTGCCGAGTCAATACACCGGGCCAGTACCCGAGCAGAAAAACCGTATATCCGAATCAACTGTGCCGCTATTCCTGAAGGCCTGATGGAATCAGAACTCTTTGGTCATGAACGCGGGGCTTTTACCGGCGCGCACAAGAGAACGACCGGACGTTTTGAAATGGCTGACAGCGGCACGCTACTGCTGGATGAGATAGGTGAAATGCCGCTGGGACTTCAGGCAAAACTGCTACGGGTCTTACAGGAAAAAGAATGTGAACGGGTTGGCGGGACCAGAACCATCAAGCTTGACGTCCGGGTGCTCTGCTCTACTGCCAGAGACCTTAAAAAGGAAGTAAAAAAAGGACGTTTTCGTCAGGATTTACTCTACAGACTCCAGGTCATTCCCCTGACAATGCCGCCCCTGCGTGACCGGGTGGAAGATATCCCCCTTCTGGCCAATCATTTTCTCAAAGAATTCAGTTTAAACAAAAAAACACCGTTATCTCTTGCACCTGAAACCATGACCTGCCTGTTAAATTATTCATTTCCCGGAAATGTTCGGGAGCTGAGAAACATTATGGAACGAGTTTCTGTATTAGCACCTCACCCTGTTATCTCCCCTGAAGACTTACCAGCAGAACTCCAGGACAAGCCGTTTATCACTGATAACGAAGCTCCTCTTCCCTTGGGTGAGGCGCTTGCTGAAACTGAAAAACGCTGTATTTTCAACGCATTAAACGCCACATCAGGTAACCGGACACAGGCAGCGTCCCTGCTCGGAATAAGCCGGAAAAACCTCTGGCAAAAAATGAAACTGTATAAAATTGAGATCTAGCCCTGCCGCTCGACCTGAAAGGATGACCGCCTTGACACCTCAGATTAAATCCCGTAATGTAAATTTTTCTTGTACATTGTGCTGTTTCTATAAAATGTGCAGCCGTATGTGGAATGATCTGCGAGACAGGATCAACAAAAAATCACACCAGAATTTAACCCGCAAGAGACTACTAAATGTAGTAAACAGCTGAAACAGTGTTTTTATGACAGCGAGCATTCAACTACAAACCCTTCACTCACATTAAACTCATGTTTGGTATTGGTCTTCCAGAAATGATAGTTATCATGGCCGTGGCTCTTGTTGTGGTCGGCCCGGACAAGCTCCCGGAACTGGCCAGATCACTGGCTAAAGGAGTCAATGAGCTTAAAAAAACCATGAATCAGGTTAAGGATAGTTTAAGCGAAGAAACCAAGGTCATCAGCTCGGTCCAGGAAGATCTGAAAAAAACGACCGGTGCTCTTGCTGACAGCCTGATCAAAGAGGATTCTAAAATCTGGCGTCCCGAAGATGACATAAATCCCCAACAGGACACGGACGAAAATATCATTGACCTCCAGCCCCTTGAAGAACGTCCCTGGGAACAAGATGCTTCTACCCCGCCTCATGAAGCAGAAAACCGTGTCGATACTGACGACTCAACAACAGAAACGCCAACAGCTCAAAACAATATTTCCCCGGAAGAACCACCCTCCACAACAGTATGATAGCCGCACTGGAACATTTCCGGCCACACCATGAAGAGTTAAGAAAACGGCTGCTCCGTTCCTTTCTGGCCATAAGTCTTTGTACAGTTCTTGCCTATCTCTTTATTGATCAGATCGCCGCCCTTTGTACAGCCCCCCTGTTTACGGCAAGCCCAGCCCTGAAGACTCTGGTTTATACAAAGCTGACAGAGGCGTTTATCTCGTATATCAAGCTGGCATTACTTGTGGGAATTCTGGTGAGCTCACCATATCTTTTATACCAGTGCTGGATGTTTATCTCACCGGGTCTGCTGGACCATGAAAAAAAGATGGCCAAAAGAATCGTCTTCTGGGCGACTGGTCTGTTTGCCGCTGGTGCGCTTTTTTCATTTTTTATAGTTCTTCCCAAAACCCTGGCTTTTTTTATGAGCTATGCCGGAAAAAACCTGCAGCCTCTGCCCAAACTCGGCCTTTACTTAACCTTTGTTGCCAGGATGGTCCTCGCTTTTGCCATTGCCTTTGAAATACCCTTTCTCATGGTCATGGCCTCATCAGCACGACTTGTGCAGCCTGAACATTTCCGAAAAAAACGAAAGTATTTTTATATTGCTATTCTTGTCCTCTCCTTTCTGCTCACCGCTGGAGATTTCACAGCCACTGTACTGCTCTCCTTTCCTCTTTTTGGTCTCTATGAATCCGGTATTATTGCCTGTAAAGTTTTTTCAGCAAGCGATCTCCCACCGGAACCAGACTGATCCCCCCCACAACGCCCACCCTCAGGGCTGGAATACAAAAACGATGAAGATACTGCCTCCTGAGGTCTCACGGCACATGTTAGTACAAGTTTTTGCAAGCAGCTATTCAAAGACTGCCAGATAAATATCTCCCAGGACCCAGTCGTTTCCTTCCCGGCGTATTTTTTCTTTGCTCACTGAAATAATTTCTGCGCCAGCCGCAATAAGCGTATCTGCAACATACGTGCGCCCGTGGGCAAAACGACCAGTGGGACGAACCTGCCATTTCCCCGTGCTGCCATGTTCTGTGGAAAAAACAAACACAGCGCCTTTGCTGGACGCTTCAGAAAGCGTCGTGAAGAGAGGGCGTAAATCGGCTAAATAGGTAAGAAGGTCAGCTGCTACAAACAAATCCACTTTATTATCAAGATTTACAACAAACTGGGCAACATCAGCGACTTCAAGCCGAGCGTAGATTTTTTTGCAGGCAGCAGCGGTGATCATATTCGGGGAAAGGTCAACACCTGCAAGTGTTCTGCAACAAGACGTAAACAATTCTCCGGCCAGGCCGGTGCCACAGCCAAGGTCCACAGCCTCCTGGAACATAATTTTTGGAGAATACTCTTTTACACAGGCAAACAAAAGCCCTGGCACCTTGTAATCAAGCTTTTCCACCAGGCTTTTTTCAAAATCCGCACTGTACTGATCAAACAGATCCTGCACATAATTTTTGCCAGGAGCAACGTTTGCCGTGCCGCTCAGGGCTGCAAGCATATGAGTTGCGCCGGCATGGTCCGGGTCAAGCTGAAGGAGTTTTGTATAAAGAATTTCTGCTTTTTTGTAATCCTCTTGCCGGTGACAGAGATACGCATAATTATTGAGAGCTGAAACATTTCCAGAATCTATTGCAAGAACACGTTCATAGTAGGTAAATGCCTCATCAATCGCACCGAGTTCCCGGCAGCAGTTGCCAAGATTAAAGAGTGTATCCTCATCAACTTGCAGCAGAAGTGCCTGTTCATAGGCAATTCTTGCCTCAGGCAACCTGCCGCATCCTTTTAAGGAAAGGCCCAGATTATACCAAGTATCTGCATCTGCACGGCTGATCTCGGTGATACGGAGAAAGGCTGTTGCTGCTTCAGCAAAACGGTCAAGTGCATAGAAGGCCAAGCCCTGATTATACAGCACAAGGTCAGCATCCGGGTGTTCGGCAAGGAGCTGTGCGTACAATTCTGCCGCCAGCTCATACTCGCCCTTTTCATGGGAAGTAATCGCCTGACTGTAAACCTGTTGAAGATCAAAAGACACGGATACTTATGGTGCAGGTAAAACTTCCTGTTTAAGAAGACAGCATGAAATTCTATGTTTGGGAGAACCATCTTCAAGGTATTCAATATTATCGGGCTGCAGAAGTTTATTCATGACGCAGCCTTCAGGAATATCAAGTGAAAAGAAACGCCCCTCATTCAACCCGTCAAGCTTGACGAGCTTATCCTCTTCAATGGCATAGCTGTGAATACTGAAATCTTCACAGAGCGGGCACTGGTAGACCCGGCCATTGGGAAAAATAAAAAAATTCTCCGACACAAGTCCTGCACACTGAAAGACATCTTCCTTATCAAGAAAAACTTTGGGAAAAGTAACATGAATGCCCTTTTGGGCGGCTTGTCTGGCGACCGGAGGCACAACTTCCAGCCAGTGCTGTGGATCGACCTGCCACTCCGAACCCTTTTCCGGCTTGCCGGCTGCGGGTTTTCCCCGTAGACCGATAACCTGAATAAAAAACCGCTGCACACCAAGCTCTGCCAGCAGATCAGGCATTTTATGAAGATGATCAATGTTGAGCGCAGAAACAGTGTAGATAAGGCTTGTATGAAATCCTCTTTTCACTGCTTTTTTAAGATTTTTTGTGCAGGTTTCAAAAACATTCTCACCACGAATAGGATCATTGACCTCGGGAGTGGGTCCGTCAAGGCTGAAGCTTAAAAAATCAAGCTCAGCCGGGGTTACCTTATCGAGCAGATCATGAAACAGATAGCCGTTTGAATCGACAGTGACAGCATAACGCAACGATTTTGCCGCCCGGATTATCGGGGCCAGATCGGGGTGCATGGTAGGTTCTCCGCCAAGGAGAATAAGATGCGTCTCCTGGTTTGGCCGGGCAAAGAGTTTGAGCCATTTCAATACCGTATCCAGCGGCAGCATGTTTGTACCGTGCTGAAGCGGATTGATGTAGCAATGTTTACAGGAAAGATTGCAGCCGGTGAGCAGATGAAAAAAAACATTACGTTCCCCCGGTTTAAAACCTACTGTTCTGGCCATCAGTTCAGTGGACATGGTCGTACCTCGGTTATTGGTCTCTATAAAAAAATTATAAATTGTTGAATTGTTCTTCTGTGTAGTTTTGTAAAAGACTATCCTGCCAATAAGAGTATTCTTGAAAAAACTGAGAAAAAAGAACAAGACTCTCCCGGCGCAACACATCTGGCACCAGCTCAACCTGCATGTCCCGGTACAGCGGGGCCACACTTTCAAGAGCAAGCGCTGTCCCCCCGCCCATCACGTCTTCATAGGCCCAGACAAACCGGCGAATCCCAGACAGCAGCATGGTTGCATAGCACATCAGGCAGGGCTCCATGGTTGAATAGGCTGTGATTTTGCCGCAGTCAATCTTCGGATGCTCTGCGAGCAATCCGCGCAAGGTGCTGACCTCTGCATGATCAAGCTCGTTGCACAGATCCTCCTTACTGTTCCGGCGATGTCCTTGGGCAACAATTTTTTTATTAAGGACCAGAACACAGCCGACAGGAAACTCACCCTGGGCAAGTGCCAGCCCGGCCTCGTTAAGGGCCTGCCTCATAAATCTGGTGTCACTGGGATCTGGTTTGGAATACACAGCTAAACTCTGAAATAAACGAATATACTCCCCCACCGCAGGCACACAGGAGCCCAAAAGTATTGTGCACCATGGGGGGGGGCAGGGTTATTTTACCAAAGATCGACAAGATAAAGAGGATATAAGGTTTAAGAAAACAAATACACTCTCCATCAGTGGTAGTTTTAACCACTGATGGAGTATTGACACAAGAAAAAATAAAAAGAGACTACAAAAGGCGTCCAAGCTGCAGTACACTTTTGGCAATAACGCTTCCTGTTCTGGGCTGCAGCCAGTCGTGCTTACGGTCTATAAAGGGTAAGTACACAAGTTTTGCCGTAATGTTTTCTGCCTGTGCCCCGGGCAGGTGCGGAAAAATACCATTCCGGCTGACGGCTGTAGCTGCCAGAATAAGCTTTAAAGCTTGCCTGGCTTCGGTGAACGGCAACGTGACCGGATACAGATTAGGCAGGGTATGCAGGTCCTGATCTTTTGCCAGAAGCCATTGATCGATTGAGACCCTGCTGGCAGTCTGTAAAAAAGTCTTGGGACGTAATTTGAAAGCAGGAATCCAGAAACTCATAACCCGCTCTTTCCACAACCTTCCGATCAAAACGGGTTGATTGGTCCGTTCCATAAAGTCCGCAAAACTCCATATTTTCAGGGCTGGAATATGGGCGGAAATTTTCCAGAAAGCCAGGTACAGAGCAGTGTCAGATCCGCCCGGTACTATCCGGCAATGTATCTGTTCAAGCCCCTTTCTTCCCAGATACCAGTTGGTGTCACAGTTCTGGCAACTCAAAACCAGACAATCATCTTCTCCGTCAAGACTCCAGCCGCAACGAGGGCAAAGGGTTGCCAAAAAGTTCACCTGCCAGCGGGAATTAAAGGCTGAACCCTTTAACGGATAGGAGGAATTTTTTGTACAGTCAACAAGTTCTGTGTTGGTAACAGCATCAATTAAAAAACTGTTCTTCCGCCTCATTGGCAGATAGATATAACTGACGTCCTCTCCTATGTAGGCACGATGATATACATTTTTTCCGCCTTTTCCCGTGAGATTGTTTAAACGTGCCGCCTTTTCAAGAATCACCGGTACTTCGCGTGACAGTCGTAAAAACCTTCCAGGATTCTCAGCGTTAAGACGCTGTAATTTCATAGCCTGGGGACGCAAACCAAGTGAGGGAGGTAAGCCTGGCAGAGAGAAACCTTCCTGGGTCGTATCAACTATCCGGTAGGAAATTCCGGTTTCGCTGACAAGAAAAACATTGCCCTTAAAACGCAGATATGGGGCATAGAGCAGTGTCTGCTCTTCATTAGTCCCCGGTTTATGCGGAAGAAAATAACGAAAAGGGCCGTTTGACTGGAGAAAATTCTTTACACCGCAGTATGGACAGGTCAAGAGCCGATGGGTTGCGGCCAAGGTTATTTTACCGCCACATTGAGGACAGGACTGCTCTACCCGGATTTCCATTATTTATTTTGTTGTTCCTGCTGCTCTTATAAGCCTTTTAAAGCTTATACCCGCATCGATTACAAAAGGTGGCATCAGGCAAATTTTGAGATTGACACCTGGAACAGACAATACTTTCAGGTTTTACACTGGTTGGTTGGCCGCAACGGGAACAAAACTTGGCTCCTGGGGTAAGATTTTTTCCACAATTTGAACACTGCAACAGAACAACCTGTTGATGACCGCAGAGTGGGCAGAATCTTGCGTCGGCTGGAATCATATTCTCACAATCAGGACATTGCACTTCCTGCGTGGATGGAGTTGAGTCGGCAGTGTTGGCTCCGCCCCTACCGGAAAACATTCCAGGAATCATCATGCCAAGGCCAAGCCCTAAGCCTGTACCGGCCTCGCCACCTGTTTCAGCGGCTTTTTCCATGGCCATGCCGGCTTTCATCCGGACAAACTTATCCATATCCTGAAGAACACTGAGCCGGCTACGATCATCAATTGCTGTCTGCACCTCTTCAGGAGGAGTAATTGAACCAATATACAGACCATCCAGGGCGAGACCAAAACGAGAAAAATCATTGCCCAGACGCTTGCTGAGTTCGGCAGCAATTTCATCAAATTTACCGGGAAGATCAAAAAGTGATTGAAGATACTCTCCCAGCAGATCATTCAAACGGGAGACAATCACCCGGCGCAGATATTCTTCTATCTGCTCAGTGGTGTATTTTCCCATGGTGCCGGCCAACGTGTTAATAAATAATACAGGCTGATTGACACGAATGTTAAACACTCCATGCGCCCGCAACCGAACAAGACCAAGCTCTTTATCACGATAAGCAACCGGATCCCTTGTGCCCCATTTCAAATTGGTAAAAACCTTGAGATTAACAAAATAGACCTCTGCCCGCAGCGGGCTGGTCATGCCCCATGGAATCGAAAGAATTTTTGTGAGCAAAGGGATATTTGCGGTTTTCAGTGTATGCCGCCCCGGTCCAAAGGCATCGCCAGCCTTGCCCTTGTAAAAAAGAACAGCGGCCTGGCTCTCCCGAACTGTCAGTTGCGAACCAAATTTGATATCGCCAGAACCATGCGCCGGAAGACGATGCAGCAGCTCTTTTCCAGTGTCATCAAACCATTCAAGGTTTTCTAATAAAAGA
This sequence comes from Desulfobulbaceae bacterium, assembly GCA_026990725.1. GTDB lineage: Bacteria > Desulfobacterota > Desulfobulbia > Desulfobulbales > Desulfobulbaceae > Desulfobulbus_C. Next base: position 5,519 of record JALXCX010000196.1, on the reverse strand, counting down.
ACAGTATCAACGGCCATGCAACTCCTCCGTAACAGGTCAAAAGATGGTGAATCAAATCGCTTGATTAAAAGTAACAAGAAACTGGAATCAAAGTTTATCCTAATGAAGTATACAGGAGAAAATTGCTGGTACAAAATGGAAATTCAGTTTTTTCCTTAAACGGCAACTATTCGCACCTGAAATTGAGTTCAGCAGAGGCTGGAAATAAAGCGCTATTACGAGCAACAGAAGAAACAAAAAAATACGTCTTGAAGATCAGTTATTGGCAAGAACCTGATCGACATGGGCAGAATCTACCTGATCGGTTATCCGTACCCTGCCAATGGCTTCAGGCAAAACATAAAAAACTTTGCCGCCAACGGTTTTCTTATCTCGAAGCAAAAATGCCCGCATTTCACTGCGGTCAAGTTCTGTCGGAATGTTGATAGGCAAGCCATAACTTTGAACAATTCTTTCAATAGCGTCAGCTGCCTGCTCTGCAAGACAACCATTTTTAACGGCAAGGCGAGCCGCAGCACACATACCAATGCCGACAGCAAAGCCATGAATTAAAGAAAATTCAGAAGCCGCCTCAACAGCGTGACCGATGGTGTGGCCAAAATTAAGAATACGGCGCAGACCTCCCTCACGTTCATCCTGCTCAACGACTTCGGCCTTGATTTCACAACATCGGGCAATAAGGGAAACAAGAACAGGTTCATCCAGAGCAAAGATTTTCTGGCGATTATTTTCAAGAAATGTAAAAAAATCTTTGTCATAGATAACACCATATTTAATCACTTCGGCAAGACCGCCCTGCAATTCCTCAAGTGGCAGGGTCTGTAAAACTTCTGTATCAATATACACAGCTTTAGGTTGATAAAAGGTGCCCACAAGATTTTTGCCTTCAGGAATATCGACACCGGTCTTGCCGCCTACGGAGCTATCAACCTGGGAAAGCAAAGTCGTCGGAATCTGAACAAAAGGAATGCCACGCATATAGATAGAGGCAAGAAAACCGGTTATATCACCAGTTACACCACCTCCAAAAGCTATCAAAGCATCCTTGCGGTCAAAACCCAACCTTGCCAGTTCACTGGCAAGTGAAGCCATGGTTTGTAGATGTTTACTCTTCTCCCCGCTTGGAAAAGTTATGAGTTCTGCGCTAATACCTGCTGAAAGAAGAGAATCCATAAGTACCTCTCCATACAACCTGCTAACTTGATCATCAGAAATAATACAATAACGGTTTGCCAGTTTATTCTCGGCAAGATCTTTTCCAATGTCCTGCAAAAGGCCTGGTTGGATATGAATAGGATAACTACGTTCATCAAGGCCTACGGTGACAAGAGTTTCTTTCATGGCGTGGATGACTCCTTAAAAAAGAAAAATACAAACAGAGACCCAAACAAAAAAAGGATCGGCAAAAGCCGATCCTTTCAAAACTACGGGATAAAACTGAACTTAGCAGCCAAATGCTTTCTGCATATTGGGTACAGTCTGTTTTTTACGGCTCATCATGCCGGGAATCCACATTGAGTTGCCATCGAGCTTGGAATCAAAAGCACCTTCAACAACTGAAGCATCATCAGACAGAACAACAAGCTGTGTGCCTTCTTTTACTACGTCGGTGAGCATGAGAAGAATGGTGTGATGTCCACCTTCAGCCTTCTGCTCTTCCATCGCCTTGTACAGATCGTCACGAATAGCAGCAACCTGATCAAGAGTAGCAAGCTCAAGCTGACCACAACCTACTTTGTTACCGTTCATGTCAAAATCTTTGTAGTCACGATTAAGCAGATCACGTGCAGGTACGCCATCAACAGAGCTTTTTGCTTTCAGCATCTCCATGAACAGCTCGTCAGTATCTGTAACACCGGCAATCTCTTTCAGCTCAGCAACAGCTTTTTTATCTTCGTCTGTACAGGTAGGTGACTTGAAATTAACAGTGTCACTTAAGATAGCAGAAAGCATAAGACCGGCAACTTTGGGATCAACAGAAGCTCCCTGGGTATCATAAAGTTGTTTTAAAACGGTTCCTGTACAGCCAACAGGTTTAACACAGCAGAAGATAGGATTGTTCGTCGTAACGTCGCCGATTTTATGGTGATCAACAATACCCACTACGTTATTGGCATCAAGATTATCAGGAGCCTGGTTCAGGTCACTATGATCAACAAGTGCAATGGTTTTTCCGGTTGCATCCGTCATGATTTCGGGAGCAGTAACACCAAATCGCTCAAGAACTGTAACCGTTTCAGGGTTCATTTCGCCCTGCATTACGGGGATAGCTTCTTCTCCACCAGCTTTAAGTAATTCAGCATAACCGATTGCTGCAGTCACTGAATCGGTATCCGGATTTTTGTGACCAGAAACATAAATAGCCATAACTCATTTCCTCCATGAACGGGGTTAACAATATTAAAACAACCAGTTGTTAGACAATGCACCAAAATTATCCCCTACCGAAAATATTCCGGCAGAGTCAGTACAAAACTAGAAAAAACTTAGCGCTTTAAGGTGTGGCAGTCAAGGAGAAAAGGGTTAGAGTTCCGTTAGGAAAGCAGAATAATGAATACTGCTTGAAGGCATAAGCATTGCTTATTAAAAATCAGGATTATTCTGCTCTCATCTGAACAAAGAAAACTCATTCTCGTTGATTCACCACAAACAAAAAAAAAGGAGATGCCCGCTAAGGACATCTCCTTTTAACATTCTCAAGTCAATTGAGAAAAATTACATGGAGTCGCCAGAGGCAGCACCCTGCATTTTAACTTCAACTTTCTCGGTGAGACCTGCATAGTATTTCTTAAGGTGATCAAGAACCTCATCGCGACCAAAGTGATCCACGATGTCAGCACCTTCAGACAGTGCTTTACGAAGTTTTGTACCAGAAAGAATAACGCGGGACTCTTTGTCATGGCAGCATGTACGAAGAGAAGCCATACCGTCACATTTATGACAGTAGAAGGTCCAGTCAATCTTCATGGGCTGACAAAGAAGATCTTTGCTGTCATCACCTGTTTTGGGGATACGATCAAAAATTTCCTGAGCCTCAAACAGACCGTAGAAGTCACCAACACCGGCATGGTCACGACCGATCAACATGTTGTTGACACCGTAGTTCTGACGGAAGGTAGCATGGAGCAGACCTTCACGAGGACCGGCATAACGCATATCAAGCGGGTAACCGGCGTTGATGACGTTGTCTTTAACAAAGTAGTTGTCAATCAGAATTTCAATAGCCTGAACACGGGTATCTGCCGGAATATCACCTGGCTTCAGGTTACCGATCAGAGAGTGAATCAGACAACCGTCACAAACCTCAATGGCGATTTTTGCAAGGAACTCATGGGAGCGATGCATGGGGTTACGAAGCTGGAGTGCAGCAACTTTAGACCAGCCGCGCTCTTCAAACATTGCACGGGTCTCAGCAGGTGTAAGGTAAACACCAGGATACTCTGCAGGATACTCGCCCTGAGAGAGAACTTTTACAGGACCGGCAATATTAACGTCTTTCTGGTTCATGACCATGATGACGCCAGGATGATCTTCAGGAGCAATCTTCCAGAAGTTACCGTCTACAGACTCTTCACCTTCGCCCATGAAAACTTTTTCACATTCCCATTTCTTGTCAGCTTCGGTCATTTCGTATTTTTCGGTGACCTTCATGGTAGCCATGATTTCACCATCAGCCTCAAGAGCAACCTCGTCACCAATGTTAATTGCATTAGCGTCATCTTTGGTTACATCCAAAGTAATAGGTACAGGCCAGAAGGTTCCGTCAGCCATCTGAAAATTTTCACAAACGCCTTTCCAGTCAGCTTTTGCCATGAAGCCATCAAGTGGAGAAAAACCACCGATACCAAGCATGATCAAGTCACCTTTTGCACGAGCACTTACCTGAATTTTTTTCAGACCTGCTGCTTTTGCCTTCTCAGCCTCAAGCTCACTACCGTGCAGCAGCGCGCATACAAGACCTTTACCACCATGGGGGGCTACCAACTTAGACATAATTCTTTCCTCTCTTGTTAAGGTTTCGTCAAAATAACGAAATGACAAACTCACTCTACGTATATTTCTCAATCTTACATGGCTCAACGAGTGAACCATCATTCATAAAAGCACTAATATATAAAGACCAGAGCTACAATAAGTCAAGCAAAAAAACCATTTCCATCTTCCTGAAGGAATTCATCAATACCTCTGATAAGCATTCATTTTTTTGCTAAGTTATGGCAGAAAAAAAAGAGAAAATGCCTAAACAGAGTCCTTCTTCCTGGCAACATCCCAACTATAAGGAAATGTTGCCAGGTCAACTTTTCAAAAAAACAAAAAATCTCCTTATGGAACAGTCCGGGGATATTGACCTTTCCGTAATTTCTTCAAAACTGATTTTCTGGTATTTCGTTGTTGATTGAGCATAATGACATAGCTCTTACCATCGGGAAGATACCCGGCATAATTATAAACACCTTTCATGCTGCCCGATTTTGTCAAACAGCCCTGATGCTTTCGCAAAAGATATGCATACGGCTTAAAGACCTGAAGAATTGACAACATAATTCGTGCTGAAAGTCGATTATTGCGTGACAAACCTGCGCCCTCTTCCTGTATCATGCCAGCTATCTTCTTTTCACCAAGTTGATTTATAAGGGATTGTTGAACTGCCTTTTTTGCCTTGGCCCAGGTGGCAGGATATCCAAACACTTCGGCCCCGCAGGTTAAATAGATAAGGTTTGAGATAAAATTCGACGAATATTTAAGCATGGACGAAGCTAAATCTTCTAAATTTTTTGTACTCACATGTTCATAGATACGAATTGCATCAGAAGGAACAGCTCGTATACCAGCCTCGCCCTGTCCTGGAATTCCTGCTTTTTTCTGCAATGCTCTAAAAAGTTCGGCTGTATATCTGGCCATCTGCTGATCTGCCTGGCAATAATGCTGGCAGATATTAATCCGGTAATTTCCCGGCCTGTAATCTGCAGCGAGCTCCCGCATTATCGGTAACATAGGGGTTTGTGGTTCCCCGGAAATAATTTTTCTTTTTTTGATCACCTTAACGGGCACACTGTTAAAATTAACGACCACAGGGCCAACCGGAGCGTCATACGGGTTGGCCGAGAACTCTTTGCCCGGTACTTGATGTTCAAGGGCAAAAGATGAATTATCTATAAAAATTGAATTAATTCTCTGAACGCCGTGAAGTTTAAGCTCCACAAAAATAAGATCTATCTCTTCTGAAATAAGTAACGGGTCACCAAAACCTTTTATGTACAGATCATCGTGGCTGTCCATATAAAAATCAGTTTTAAAACGGTAATCCAATCCAAGAATGGAAAAAGCAGCAAGAGCGGTTGGGATTTTTAGAATACTTGCGGGGATAAACGGCACATCAGGATGGCAGGAAGAAAGAATCCTTCCGTTCGAATCAGTTACGGCATAGGCCCCGTTCTGAATTAATCCGGAAAAAGAAGGGCAGGCTGCCCCAATGGCAACCTGCCCGAAAAAAGCCACACAACACATGACAAGAACAG
>JALXCX010000195.1 GCA_026990725.1 Desulfobulbaceae bacterium | reverse complement strand
AACCAACAGGACAGGTGAGATCATACATTTCTCTTGTTAAGGACAGCGTAATTACCTAATGATACCATCGGGCTATCGACAAGGCAAGAATGAGTTCAAATCACTTGCCCGGCAAGTTTATAAATGGTCTGACTCTATGCACTTGCCAGTGTCTATCTTCCTGGTTATTGTCTATTAGAGTAAAGTGCACATCATAAATCTCGAAGAAATACGGGGTCTTTCAGTTCAAAGAAGAGTTAATACCAAATGAGAATAATCACCATTTTATCGTGTAATGACAATAAATTACCTAAGATGGTTTTCCCTTGTAAAGATAAGTAAAATGCTCTATGAATTTACATGATTATTTTTATAAGAATCAGTGATTGACGAAGGAGTGAGAATATGACAATGCATATCGAGCAGGACAGAGACGCCTGCAGAGGGTGTGCGGTTTGCGTGGCTGCGTGCAGAAAACAACATAACGGCGTGGCCATGAGCACATTCCATAAAAGTATTAATGAATTTATCAACTGCACAGCCTGTCGGGATCTTGCCTGTATCCGGGTCTGCCCGACCGGAGCCATGCATATGCATTTTCTCGGGGTCCCGGTGGTTAATCCGGAAGAATGTCTGGGGTGCGGTTACTGTGTTGATGCCTGCAGAAACCATGTCCCTCAACTGATTGACGGCAAGGCGGTCAAATGTGACATGTGTGTTGATCGGCAACTTCAGGGAAAAGCCCCGTACTGTGTCAAAGCCTGTAGAAGAGGTCGTTTAAAATTGGTGGACGGAGTGTTTGGCTGATTCTTTTCCTGTAGCGGTCTATTGACTGTTCTCCATACGTTATTCCAACATATGGAGAACAATTAATATTGTTTTAATTACGCTGAATTTTTCATTATCTTGCGTATTTCCCCTATCCTTGCTTTTATATCCTCTGTACCAATAATCTCAGTAACCAGGCACACGGTTTTTGCCCCTCTCTGCACAACAGTCTCAAGATTTTCCCGTTTAATGCCACCAATGGCGACAAAAGGGATATCGTGATTCCTGACAATATAGTCAAGATAGGTAAGCCCTACGGCATCGCAGACATCTTCCTTGGTATGAGTGGTGTAAATCGGGCCCACCCCGATATAATCCGCTCCATCAGCAATGGCCTGCCTGGCCTGTTCTGGAGAATGTGTTGAACAACCCAGAAGCATCTCCGGGGCAATCTTCCGCACCGCTTTTACCGGCAGGTCGTCCTGCCCCTGGTGAATACCGTCAGCCCCAACCATAAGGGCAATATCCGCATAATCGTTGATAATAAAGGGGACACCGGCATCTGCGGTAATTTTACGTATTTTCTCACATTCCCTGTAGATATCGAGCAGGCTTTTGCCTGTCAGTTTTTCACGGTACTGGAGTACGTCAATACCTGCGTCAACCATCTGGCGGGCAACGTCTTCGTTTGATCTGCCCAGGGAAAATTTTTCTCCAAGGATTCCATAAATACCACGTGGCAAACACCGTTTACTCTTTTTGTCATTCACTGTACCAATCCTCCAAAACAATTCCGGCCATCAAAGCCGCCACCAGAGCAATTTTGGGCGGGAAAAGCGCATGCTCCTTTTCATCAGAAACAAAATCACCTACTACATGACAATGGCCTACCCTGCGCACACGAACCGATCGCATATCAGGACCGGCAATACCGGATGCTGAAACAACAGTTTGCCCAGTTTCAGCCAGTTCATTAATAAGCATTGTTTTGCACTCTATTTTGTCAAAACCCTCCACCACTATATTACAATCAGAAAAAAGG
>JALXCX010000194.1 GCA_026990725.1 Desulfobulbaceae bacterium | reverse complement strand
TGACAAAGATATTACCGCAGCGCTCGAGAAATACAGTCGGGAAATGGCCGAACAGGTTGCTCAGAAAAATGAAGAACTGAGCCGGTGACAACGTCCTGTGTTAGTCAGGATATTGCTCAAGCCGTCATGGTTCTCAGGCAGGGCGGGGTCATTGCTTTTCCTACTGAGACCTATTATGGCCTGGGGGTTGACCCATTCAACACCAAATCTTTGGAGCGCTTGTATAGAATAAAAAAGCGCTCCAAAGCAAAACCTTTTCTTCTGCTTATTGAACAGCTTTCCCAGCTCACGTTACTTGCCGGTCATATTCCTCTGGAAATGTCCTTGTTAATGACCTCCTTCTGGCCAGGCCCCCTGACGCTTATTTTCCCGGCACAGTCTTCTGTTTCCCCGTTATTAACCGGAGAAACAGAGACAATTGGTATACGCCAGTCTCCCCATCCCTGCGTCAAAAAGTTGCTCGACAGGTTTGGCAGCCCGATTACCGGGACCAGTGCCAATATTTCCGGACAGGCCCCGGCAACTACGGCACGCCAGGTCGCAGATGTTTTCGATTCATCGGAAGTTGATTTTATCCTGGACGGCGGGCCGACCGCCGGGGGAAAGGGGTCCACATTGGTTGGTTATGATGGACATGTATCCTGCGTACGGGAAGGCCTGATACCTTTTTCTCTTGTTCTTGCTACCCTGAATAAATTGACAACCAACTAATTTTTTTGTTCTTACTTTTTGATGGTACATTTTCCCGCATTGCAGCGAATATCTGCCAATAAAAAATAGGCATCAAACCCCTGTTCAACGAGAAAACGTCTTGCCATTTCAGCCCGGGCACCAGCAGTACAATAGAGATAGATTTTTTTGGCGCGGGATAGCTTGTCCAGATGGGCGGCAATTTCATGAAGCGGAATATGAATTGAGCCTTGTATTAAACCTGAACGGATCTCTTTCTCTGTTCGAACATCAACAATCTGTGCATTGCTCAGTCCATTGACTGCTTTTTTGAATTCCTGTACAGAAACTTCACCAGCTCCGATTTGGCGTTGCAGGATTCTCTGGGATTTAACAGGGCCTGTTTGTAAAGCATTCCCCCGTTTTTTCCATCCCTGAAGATTCCCTTCAACCATGGAAACCGTATGAAATTCCTTGCCCCTAAGTTGTGCCAGAGCGCCCTTACTTTCCCTTATGCTGTCACTGTACACCACGATCGGGATTTGTGTCGATATTTCCTGTAAACGTGGACTCTGATCAAAACTCTTAAAAGGAATAGAGAGCGCATGGCGGATTCTATTTGCAAAAAAATCTTTTTCAGAGCGAAGATCAATAAGCACACAATCGCCACTTAGAACAAATTTATCACTGGCAACTGTTTTATTGGCTTCATCAATCCACCCCTGTAACCCGGCTTTAAGGACTCTAATTTTTTTGTACCCGGATTCAACCGCAATCGCAGAGGCTCTGATGCTGGAACCACAGGTAGAGTCATCACAATAGAAAACAAGCAGTCTCTCTTTATTTTCAGGAAGCAAATCAAGATGATCTTCCATGGTACAGGCTGGGATAGATATTGCTTTAGGCAGGTGGCTTTTCTCATAAGAAGATCCCAACCGGGTATCAATGAGGACAATGTCCTTTCGATTCATCAGTTTGTTTTTTACGTCATGAACACTGATTTCTAAAACCCCTTCCATCAATCCTGAGAAATTAGGCTTTATAACCGTTGCAAGTAATTTGCCATCTAGTTTTTTTGCTGCAACAAGGATAAATTTTCCTTTAATCGCATGCCCCATCCC
>JALXCX010000193.1 GCA_026990725.1 Desulfobulbaceae bacterium | reverse complement strand
TTAGTTTGAGTTCCAGTTCGTTTTTTTCTGAAGCCCTTGCCGAAGTTCCGGTTTCGCCTCGTGCCGATGCGCTGATGGCAAAAGCACGCCCAAAAGTGGAAGCCGAGCTTGCAACAAAAGGTTTTACGTTGGGCGCACCCGTCTATATGCGTATTTTCAAGATGCCCGGTGAGCTGGAAGTCTGGATCAAAGATGGAACTTCCTTTCATTTTTTTAAAAAATATCAGATTTGTTGTTACTCAGGATACCCGGGGCCAAAGCTTTATGAAGGGGACTGGCAAAGCCCGGAGGGTTTTTATACTGTCTCTGGTGATCAATTGAACCCCAACAGTCTGTACCACCTCTCTTTTGATATCGGCTATCCAAACAATTTTGATAAAGCAAGAAAGAGAACCGGTAGTTCTATCATGGTTCATGGGGACTGTTCCTCCAGGGGTTGTTTTGCCATGGGCGATAATTCCATAGAAGAAATTTATCTTCTGGCCCAGTCTGCACTTTCATCGGGTCAGGCAAGTTTCAGTCTGCATATTTTTCCTTTTCGTATGTCTTCAGAAAATATGCATAGATTCAGAAAATCACCCTGGATTTCTTTCTGGAAAGATCTTCAGCAAGGGTACAGCGCATTTGAGACAAGCCATCAGGTACCTGCCATTTTTGTGAGCAAAGGAAGGTACAAGGTAAAAGGCAGGATGAAAATTGCCCTTACCGAGAACAAAGCCTCAAGAAAAAAATTTTGAAATGACTCCCGGCACTATCTCTGTGCCAATTCTTCATAATTGCATAATATAATTGTCTTCCCCTGCACCTGGATTAACCCCTCCTCCTTCATCCTGGAGAATATTCTCGATAAAGTTTCCGGGCTGGTCCCCAGTAAACTGGCCAACTGCCCTTTAGGAATTTCAAGGGTCACCTGGTCGGTTCTCCCCTGCTCTTCTGCAAGGTAGAGAAGATGTGCTGCCAGCCGCCCCGGGACTTCTTTAAGAGACAAACTCTCAATTTGGGACGCGAATCTGCGGAGACGTAATGAAAGCATGGCAAGCATGGACAGCGCCAGAGTCGGTGTACTTGTTACCAGGGCAACAAATTCTTTCCTGGGAAAAAAAAGCAGTCTCGTGCTGGTCATAGCCATAGCGTTTGCCGGAAATGGCTGACCATGAAAAACCGGTACCTCGCCAAAAGGTTCACCTCTACCAAAAACATGTAAAATCTGTTCACGTCCATCAAGTGACATTTTAAAAATCTTTACCTGCCCTTCGGCAACCAAATAAAAACCTGTTGCCTCGTCTCCTTCAAAAAAAATACTCTCTGCCCTGGCAAATGATTTTTCTCTGGCCAGCTCTGCAACACGTTCAACCATGGATGCCTGCAATCCCTTAAAAAGAAGGGATTGCTCAATTATTTCTATTTTTTTTTGCATATTGGATAAAAAATATCTTTTTTGATGTATGTCAATGGACACTGGCTACAATGTGGTTATAGTAACTCTATTCTAATAAGAAACCTTGTTAAACGCACAATAAAAAACAGCTAAAGGAGTCCAATTATGTATTGTAATCAGTGTGAACAGACAGCCAAGGGTGTTGCCTGTACCAACATCGGTGTTTGTGGTAAAAATGCTCAAGTGGCCGATCTGGAAGATGTCCTTATTTATGCCCTTTGCGGGCTTTCTCTGTTTGCCAATGAAGCGCGGAAAAAAGGCATTGTTGACGATGCCATGGATCGTTTCACAATGGAAGCGGTTTTTTCTACACTGACCAACGTAGATTTTGACCCGGAACGTTTCGTTGTTCT
>JALXCX010000192.1 GCA_026990725.1 Desulfobulbaceae bacterium | reverse complement strand
GTTTTTTACCGGGCTGTGGCTTTTGTTTTTTGAGCCGGCATCGGCAATGCCTGATCTTGGTAGCCTGGGCCAAGGCATCTTTGTAGTTCATGAGTTGACCGCCAAAACCTTTGATAAATCTCTGGGCATTCTCCTTACTGGTAAAAGCAATGAAACCGGGGGCCATATCCGTGATCACACTGGAGTGAAAAACGTACCAGGCCTTGTCCGAGGCCAACTTTTTGTGGGTGAGCAGACCCGTGGCTGTGGCGTGATCAAACCGGTCGCCCAAGTTGAGCTGCAGGATGAGGCCGCACTGGACACCGCAGGTATGATAGAGGGTGCCCCCCTTGGCGGCAACCTCGTAGCGGGTGTGGGTATATTTGGAGAGGTCCATCCCACACATGGCACAGCGGCCTGGTTCTGCGGCCTGCACTTGGAGCGGCAACAGCAGGATCAATAGAAACAGCGTAGTCAGCCAGCCGCTGCCCATCTGGCCTTCCGAAAAATAAGCCATTCTTCTCTTCTGCGGGAAAAGACAGTGCATATGGATGTCCCCCATGGTAAATATAGATGGAAGGAAACTCTTGAGGCACTCGCAGCAACAAGCCTTCTTTCTGGCGGCGGGCACCAGTTTGGGGCCTTTTCCCCTGCCTGCTGAGTCAATTCGGATTATCAAATCAAACGGTTAAGTTTTTTGCATGGCAGGTCGAAAGGCGTTGTTCTCCGAACACTGCTGAACTGAAAATGTCTCCAGAAAGATTTTTTTCAAGTCCGTCATAGGCTATCAATAATTACCATTACCGGCAGACAAACGCATGCTTTTTCTGCCAGGCGGGTGCGCCCATAGATCCGCTCTCGGAACCGCATCTCCGGAGAGGACGGCAGGCTGGTGCTGGACGTGAGCGAGGTGATATGTATGATTCGGTTTTTTTTGCTTATTGCCACTATCTGGGGCGTTGTTTCGCCCACATTACCGATCCTGGTCCTGGCTGGCAGTGACGTTCAGTGGGTGGAACTCAATAAACAGACCACGGGGTATTATAAACAGCAGGATTTCATCAAGGGCGCTGCGGCGGCCAGGGCCGCTTTGCAGGTGGCCAGAAAGGAAGCGGCCAGCCATCCCGAGCACCTGATTATTTCCTTGAACAATCTGGCCATGATGCAAACACATCTGGGTGGTTTTGCCGAGGCTGAACAGCTAAACAAGGAAGCCCTGGGCGTGGTCCAGAAATATTTTGGTATGACCGATCCCAAAGCAATGGTTTCCTGGAATAATCTTGGGTTGATTTACTATTTTGCAAAAAAATATGATGATGCCGAACACTGCTTTCGGGAGGCTTTATATATTGCTGAACAACATTATGGCAAGCAGGCCAGGGAGATCATTGCCCCTTTAAAACGTCTTGCCAGTTTTTACAAAAAGGTTGGGTGGCAGCAGAAAGAGGCCGCGGTTACGGCAAGAATGACCGCCCTGACCGCAGCTATTTCCAGGAAAAAGAAGTGATGCTGAATTCGTCAAATTTCTCCTCTGAAGACAGCTGCATGCGGCTTCAGTAAGAATTTTTCCACACATTCATCAAGAAATGGCCCCGGCAAAGGCAAAAAAATTTTATTTCGGCTTTCGGTAATTATTCCCCGGCTGGAAACGGCTGGGACCAGGGGAACAACTTCTGTAGAATCTCTGTTTTTTCCTTGTTTTTGTTGCCTGTTCTGTGATTTGATCAAAGAAGAAGAGTGCAAAACAAAGGGGTGCTGTCGAGCCCTTACCCCTTACCCGGGAACTGGCCCGGGGATGATGATACGGGAGAGA
>JALXCX010000191.1 GCA_026990725.1 Desulfobulbaceae bacterium | reverse complement strand
CTGAGTGTTCTGAGTCGATCGGGAGCAGGGAAACCCCGTGCTCCTTAACCGCCTGCATAACCAGCCGACCGGCCATGACAAGTGTTTCCTTGTTGGCAAGACCTAAATCTTTTCCTGCTGCAATGGCGTCCAGGGCAGGAAGAAGCCCGACAGCCCCCACCACTGCGGATATAACCATGTCGGTTTCTGCAAGGGTTGCTACTTTGCAATTTCCCGCGTCACCAGAAAAAATCCTCTGGTGGTATCGGGATGGCAATAAATTCTGCAAGGTGGCCACTGAAGATTCATTGGCCACAGAAATACAGTCCGGATCAAACTCCATGACCTGGGCGGCAAGTTCCTTGACATTTCTGCCTGCAGCCAAACCGCTAATTTGAAATCGATCCGGAAAGCTCCGAACAACGTCAAGAACATTCTGGCCAATGGAACCTGTTGAACCCAGCAGAGATAGCGTCTTCATGACAAGATCCCAAAGACAACAAGAGCATACAGTAAAGGAGCAGTCAACAACAGGCTATCAATCCGATCAAGTAAACCACCGTGCCCCCCAAGAATCGTTCCGGAATCTTTGACTCCGGTCCCGCGCTTAATTATCGATTCGGTCAAATCACCGGCAATACCAATTCCCGACAAGACAATTGCAGTCAATGCAACCTTTAGTATGCTGACATCCGGAACGAGCATGACAGCGGCCACGACCGCAAGAAAAACAGCAACCATTCCCCCACCCAAAGCTCCGTTCACTGTTTTACCGGGGCTGATACCGGGACAGAGCTTTTCTTTGCCAAAGGCACGTCCGGCATAATAGGCTCCTGTATCAGAACCAGCAGTGATGGCCGTTAACACGAGAAGCCATGAGGCACCATCGGGCAAATACCTAAGAAGAACGAGACAGGCGCTGCATAACGAAATATAGAAAACGCCAAACCCGGCGCGGGTCAGAAAAGAAAGCCCATCATCAAGACCGGCATACAATTTGAGAACAAGCAGAACAATCCCCAGAAGAGCCAAATAACCACCCGTCAGGACGGCTGTGGAAGAACCGGAAAACGCAAGAGCGACCGGCAGGGAACTGATAATGATGGCAAGAAACATTGTTCCAGAACCCGGAAAGATTTTCAGCATCTGAAAATACTCGCCAAGCCCGATTATGGCCCCAATGGTGATAACCAACCAAAAAAGAAGAGGAGGTGCCCAAAAAAGCAACAGCAGCCACAGCACAACCATGAGTACCCCGGGAATGACACGCCCCATGAATAATAATCTCCTTTTATGGACGACTTAAACAGTATTATCTGTCCTGCAAAAAATACCGCAGAGTAAATTTCCCTGAAATCTATTGAGCAGCCAACTGAGCTCCGGTCTTGCCAAATCGACGCTGCCGAATTGAAAATTCCTTTAGTGCTTCCAGGAATTGCTGCTCATGAAAATCCGGCCACATGGTTTCAGTAAAATAAATTTCCGCATAGGAAAGCTGCCAGAGCAGAAAATTAGACAGTCTCTTTTCACCGCCTGTTCGAATCAACAAATCAGGATCAGGCTGCCCCTGGGAATAAAGATGATCACTCAACAGGGAATCGTCGATCTCATCTGGCTGCAAATCACCGGCACAGCATTTGCGCGCAATATCCCTCACTCCGGCAACCAGTTCTGCCCGTGCCCCGTAGCTGAGAGCCAGATTCAATCGCATGTCCCTGCAATGACGGGTATCAGAGATCACAGTGTTAAGGACGTCCTGTACATCAGGGGGCAACCTCTTCATCTGGCCAAAACATTGCAGACAAATCCCGTTTTTCAACATCTTCTTGAGCTCAACCTGCAGATACGTCTTGAGCAAAGACATCAGACCCTTGACCTCAACACCGGGCCGCTGCCAGTTCTCGGTGGAAAAGGCGTACAAGGTCAGATGCTTCACACCAATATTACGGGCAGCTTCAACAATAATGCGAACAGAATCAACCCCGGCTTTATGACCAAACAGCCGAGGGCGTTTTCGCTGCTCAGCCCAGCGGCCATTGCCGTCCATAATAAGAGCGACATGGGTCGGGACCACGTCTATACTATTATTCTTTTCCTGCATGTGGTACGCGGAAGCTTAAACCTCCATAACCTCTTTTTCCTTACCTGCAGCGATATCATCGATCTGCTTAATATAAGCATCCGTAGCCTTCTGTGCCTCCTCCTGTAGACGAAACATGTCATCTTCGGAAAGGTCTTTATCTTTTTTCATTTTTTTGAGTAAATCATTGGCCTCGCGGCGGACATTACGCACAGCCACCTTGAACTCTTCAGCAACTTTTTTTACCTGTTTGACAAGTTCCTTCCGACGCTCTTCGGTAAGTTGGGGGATAGTCAGACGAATAACTTTCCCATCATTTGCAGGGGTTAAACCCAAATCAGATGAAAGAATAGCCTTTTCAATAACCGGCAGCATTTGGGGATCCCAGGGCTGGATGACAATCATCCGACTCTCAGGAATCGTCATGGTGCCCACCTGATCAACAGGCAGCTGTGAGCCATAGGCATCTATTTTTATCCCATCAAGTAAGGCCAGAGAAGCACGCCCGGTCCGTATTTTGACGAGTTCACGTTTCAGGGCCTCAACACTTGACTCCATCTTTGTGTTCACCTGATCAACAACTTCGTTTGCCATGACTTCCTCCATCAATAAGTATACAACCTGTCAATCCCCGGTCAGAAAAAATGTATTACATTAACCGGTAATCAAAGTACCGATATCTTCACCTGAAGCGGCCCTGCAGATGTTGCCGGGCTCTTTCATGTTGAAAACAAAAATAGGAAGATCATTATCGCGGGCAAGTGAGATACCTGCCGCATCCATAACCCTCAACTCATCCTGTAAAACTTTTGTATAGGTGAGCTTATCAAAACGAACAGCCCCGGCATCCTTCTCAGGATCACGATCATATACCCCGTCAACCCGGGTAGCCTTCATAATGACATCTGCCTCAATCTCAAGGGCTCGAAGGACCCCACCGGTGTCTGTCGTAAAATATGGATTACCAGTTCCTGCAGCAAAGATAACAACCCGGCCCTTATCAAGGTGTTCAACAGCTCTTGCCCGAACGTATGGCTCACAAACGTTTCGCATGGTTATAGCCGACATTACCCGACAGGGAACGCCAGCCCTTTCAAGGCCGTCTTCCATAGCCAGTGCATTGAGTACTGTGGCGAGCATTCCCATATTATCTGCCGAAGATCGATTCATTCCACCTGCGGCTCCGGCAACCCCGCGAAAAATATTACCGGCGCCAATAACAAGACCGAGCTGCACTCCACCTTGACGCACAGTTTGAATTTCCCGGGCCACAAAATCAATCATGTCCGGACTGATGCCATAAGCACCATCACCCATCAGGGCCTCACCGCTGATCTTTAAAAGAATACGTTTATAGTGCATCTGGAAAGCCTCCGGGAGCGTAGGAAAGATTGCCTGGGGAATAAATCATACGGAAAAAGACGGCTGCCGGAGACCCGACAGCCGTAAAAAACACTTACGCGCCAATCTGGAAACGGGCAAAACGTTTAATAGAAATATTTTCTCCCATTTTAGCAATAAGCTCATTGAGCAGATCCTGAATAGTAAGATCAGGATTTTTCACATATTTCTGATCCATGAGACAAATTTCAGAAAGGTATTTCTCTACTTTCCCGGTCACAATCTTTTCTATGATATTATCGGGTTTACCTGACTCTTTTGCCTGATTAACATAAATATCCTTTTCACGGTCAACCAGCTCTGCCGGAACATCTTCCCGGGTCACGGACACGGGATTAACTGCAGCGACGTGCATGGCGATATCTTTAGCAAAGGCCTGAAAATCGTCCGTCTTGGCAACAAAATCGGTTTCACAGCCGACCTCAACCATCACACCCAATTTACCGCCGGCATGTATATAACACTCAACTACACCTTCAGAGGTAGCACGATCAGCACGTTTTGCGGCGACTGCCAGCCCCTTCTGACGCAGCAGATCAACGGCCTTCTCCATATCCCCCTCGGTTTCCCCAAGGGCTTTTTTACAATCCATCATGCCGGCATTGGTCTTGTCACGTAATTCTTTGACCATCTGGCTGGTAATTTTCACGATAATTCTCCTTTCTACAAATAAAATAATCACAAAGCCGGTTTATTCGTAACCAGCCTGTTCTATATCTTACGCTCTACGAGAGAAGGGGCTTTACAAAGCCCCTTCTCAAAATCTCATCGATTTAACAGAAGCGTTATTCGGCGGTTTTTTCCTCAGGGGTCTCTTCCGGAACTGATTCAGTACTCATCGCTGCTTCAAGCTCTTCAACGCTGGCATCAGCTTCTTCACCACTACGCGCCTTGCCTTCAAGAACAGCACTGGCAATTTGCGAAGTAATTAATTTGATTGCCCGAATTGCGTCATCATTACCGGGGATTATACAATCAATTCCATCTGGGTCGCAGTTGGTATCTGTTAAGGCGACAATGGGAATATTAAGCTTTTTAGCCTCGCCAACAGCAATCTCTTCTTTCCGGGGATCAATAACAAACAACACATCAGGAAGCACACGCATGTCCTTGATACCACCGATATTCCGGTCAAGTTTAACCCGTTCTTTCTCCATTTTCAGTATTTCCTTTTTAGGGAATCTGTTTATGGAACCATCTTCCTGCATAGCCTCTATTTTTTTAAGGCGATCAACAGAGTTTTTTATGGTTTGAAAATTTGTCATCATGCCGCCAAGCCATCGATGGTTGACAAAAAACATACCGCTTCTCTCTGCTTCTTCACGGATTATTACCTGTGCTTGACGCTTTGTTCCTACAAACATAACTGTCCCGCCATCAGCCACAACATCCATTATGTAGTCATAAGCCTTACGAAACAACTTCATTGTTGCGTCAAGGTTGACAATATATATGCCGTTGCGCGGTCCGTAAATGTAGGGTTTCATTTTGGGATTCCATCGTCTCGTCTGATGGCCAAAATGGAGCCCGGCCTCAAGCATCTGCCGCATTGTCACTTTTGCTGCCATTACTTCCTCCACTCTTTATGGTTTTTCCTCCACCCAAATGTCCGATTCCAAACAGGAACACCAAGGGACGTAAACAGGGTGTGTGTAGTTGTCCGATACAAAATCGGATATTTATAATATAAACTTTTTTAATTACCACATCACGAATAGTACAGCAAGCAAATCCATCGAGAAATCGACAAAGAAGGGGAACAATCTGATTCAAGCAGGAATTAATGTGCTGCGATCACCCAGCACGTGAAGAAGCCAGTCAAAACCAAACTTAAGAAGTTCGACATCATCGTTTTCGATTCTACGACGGCGTTGTCGATCGATTCTATACTCTGTTAGAAGGTTGTGTTGCTTGTAATAGGAACGAAATGCATCAATATTGTAGCATACCATGAATGCTAGTTGCTGCCGGGGACCAGCCTGCCCTTCACCCTCCCAGGGATTAAGGGCAAAAAAGGCGTCAACCTCAGCCCACAGGTCATTAACCAGATTGTACTCATGCAGGTGTTGATCTCGTTCCCACTGTCGTACAGTAAGCTGGTGGTCTTCGGCATGTCCTTTACAGTAAGGATGGTTCGTCAAAAAATAATGACTTTTCATCTGCCCACGTCTGCCTGTTTTCTCAACAGCCCGTTCCAGCGGATAGGTACGGCACGCAGAGGGACGATCTTTATACACAGAACAACCTTCTTTATCAAGAAATGGACATGGAAAGCCCTCAATATCGGCCATATTCAGCATGACAGCTGGGAAAAAAGGGTGATCACCGGCACCTACACGAGCATATGTATCAAGAAAGCGGGCAGAATGCAGATCCAAAGCATTTTTTAACCTTAGAACATCTACAGGGAGAAGGCGTAGTTCAACTTTGTGGCAACAAACGAGGTAACAACTTACACCCGAATGGCAACGAAACGTAAAAGATCTCTTCCCGAGCGGAGCCCGATCATCAGGCAATGAAGTTGTTTCTGTCATAATAGTAAGTTACAAAAAAAAGGCCAGTATGAAAATCATACTGGCCGCAAAAAAGGTTGAAGAGTTGCTGTTATTCCTCAGCATCTTCCTCAGTGGTCTCTTCTATAACTTCCTCGTAGCCAACCAGTTCTATGATAGCCATCGGTGCGGCATCACCATAACGATTACCAGTTTGAATAATGCGAGTATAACCGCCCTGTCGATCAGCATATTGACCGCTCAACTCATCAAAAAGTTTAGCAACAGTTTCTTTGGATTGTATATACGCCAAGGCTTGCCGACGAGCATTTAAATCGCCACGCTTACCAAGTGTTATCATTTTTTCAGCAACCCGTCGTACTTCTTTTGCTTTTGGTACTGTGGTGACTATACGTTCATGCTCGAGCAGGGAGGTCACAATATTTCGCAACATAGCCTTTCGATGTGCTGATGTTCGATTGAGCTTCCTGCCTGATTTTCTATGTCTCATCGTTCTTTCCTATATATGCTGTCAAATCAAGGATTAATTAAAGGAGCACATCAGCTCTCTGCTGAACCTTCATTCCGCTCACTTGGGGCAACCCAACCTTCATGGTTCATCCCCAAAGTCAACTCATGCTGTTGCAGTAATGCCTTGATTTCATTTAGTGACTTACGGCCAAAATTCTTCGTTTTAAGCATTTCAGCGTCCGTTTTTTGCACGAGCTGGCCAATATATTGTATATCAGCATTTTTTAGACAATTTGCCGAGCGCACTGAAAGCTCAAGATCTTCGACATTTTTATCCAAAAAGGAAGGGTAATTTATTCCTTCACCCTCACCTTCAGGTTTTTCAGGCGCTATTGCCTGTTGCTCATCAAAGTTAATGAATATTGCCATCTGTTCTTTGAGGATCTTTGCTGCGAAGGCAAGAGCATTCTCAGGCAAGACAGAGCCATCCGTCTCAACTTCAATAGTCAACCTGTCATAATCAGTTTGCTGTCCTACACGCGCCTGAGTAACAACATACTGAATCCGCCGAATAGGTGAAAATGCAGCATCAATTGGAATGACACCAATGGGCTGATCTTCACGTTTATTCCTTTCAGCAGGCACATATCCTTTTCCCCACTGAACTTCAAGCTCAGCTCGAAAAGATGCTTTCTCACCCGTAATAGTACAGATATGTTGTTCAGGATTCATAACTTCAACAGAACTTGCGCCTTGGATATCACCGGCTGTAACGGGACCGGGGGTTGTTTTTTCAATAACAACAGTCCGAGTTTCCGGGCTATTCAATTTAAGGCGAACCTGCTTAAAATTAAGCAGTATATCGGCCACATCTTCCTGAACACCCTCAATTGTCGTAAACTCATGTAAGGCATCGTCAATTTTCACAGTTGTTATTGCCGCACCTCGAATAGAAGAGAGCAATATACGACGTAACGAATTACCTATTGTTGTGGCAAACCCACGTTCAAATGGCTGACAGACAAATTTGCCATACTGAGCGGTATGCGTATCACGAGTAACCTCCAAACGATCTGGAGAAATTAACTCATGCCAGTTTTTGTAAAAAGGATTATCTTCCCGAATTTCCTGTGCCATGCAGTACCTGATCGCTTAAATTTACTTGGAGTACAACTCAACGATAAGCTGTTCGTTAATCGGCATGGTAATCTCTTCCCGATTAGGCATAGCCTTTACCGTTCCCTTAAAACTCCCCTTATCAAGCTCAAGCCAGCTGGGAACACCACGTCTGGCAACACCTTCCATGTTTTCAACTATAAGAGCATTTTTTTGGCTCTTTTCCTTAAGTGAAATCACCTGGCCTGGTTTTACCTGATATGAGGGAATATTGACTTTCCTATCGTCAATGTGAAAATGATTATGACGAATAAACTGCCTGGCCTGATCACGCGAACCGGCAAAGCCAAGACGATAAATAACATTATCTAAACGACGCTCAAGTAAAGAAAGCAAATTGAAACCAGTTACTCCTTTAGTTCGATCTGCAATTTTAAAATAACGACGAAATTGTCCTTCGAGCATACCGTACATATGCTTTACTTTTTGTTTCTCACGCAGCTGAAGTGCATAATCAGATACCTTTCGAAAACGATTCTGACCGTGTTGTCCGGGGGCATACGCACGTCTTTCAAATGAACACTTATCCGAGTAACAACGCTCACCCTTTAAAAAAAGTTTGAGATTTTCTCTCCTGCACATTCGGCAGGATGCTCCTGTGTATCTAGCCACTTATTCCTCCAAAATCGGTATCGGTTTTACACAGCGTTCAGCTTAAAAAACTGGCTGTGACCGTACATCGCACAAAAGTGCGTAAATCTAAACCCGTCGACGTTTGGGTGGCTTGCACCCATTATGCGGAACAGGCGTTACGTCAACTATTTTACTCACATCAAGATCAGCGGACGTCATAGCCCGTAAGGCGGCTTCTCGTCCTGGCCCTGGCCCCTTGACCCTAATTTCCACCTTACGAATTCCATGTTCTTTTGCTTTGGCAACGGCATCACTTAGTGAATTCTGTGCAGCAAAAGGGGTGGATTTCCTTGATCCCTTGAAACCAATAACACCGGCACTGGACCAGGAAATAACATTCCCCTGACGATCAGAAATTGTTATAAGAGTATTGTTAAACGTCGAATAAATAAAAACAATCCCCTCTGGGATATTCTTTTTCTCGCGACGCTTTGATCGTACTGCTCCTGTTTTTCCCTTAGCCATGTCAACTCCAATACTGTTATTCTCTAAGTATAGTCAAAGAATATAAGTTTAATTTTTTCTTACTGCAGCACCGCGTTTCGGACCTTTTCTTGTACGCGCGTTTGTCTTGGTTCGTTGCCCTCGACAAGGCAATGATTGACGATGCCGTCTACCACGGTAAGTCCCCAAGTCAACAAGGCGCTTAATGTCCATGGCAATTTCACGGCGTCGATCACCTTCAACCAAAAACCCTTCTTCAATAATGGTCCTAATTCTGGTGACCTCTTCACCGCTCAAATCATCAGAATTCATTTGATACGGTAAATCAGCTTTATCCAGAATTTTACGAGCGGACGTGAGACCAATACCAAATATATAGGTAAGGGCGCGATCAATATGTTTACTTTTCGGTAAATCTACACCTGCTATACGTGCCAAGGTTCTACTCCTTATCAGTTACTCTATATTAACAACGTTTGGAATTTATCCCTGACGTTGTTTATGCTTTTTATTTTTACAAGTAACGCGCACTACCCCTTTGCGCTTATGTATCTTACAATCAATGCACATCTTTTTTACAGATGATCGTACCTTCATGACCTTTCTCCTCGCAAAACTATCAACCTAGCGTTTAGATCTTCCACCACCTTTAGCCCGAAACGTAACCCTTCCCCTTGTAAGATCATAAGGAGAGAGTTCAACAGTTACTCGGTCGCCCGGGAGTATTTTAATATAGTGCATACGCATCTTACCGGAAATATGAGCAAGAACCTTATGCCCATTGTCAAGTTCAACCCTGAACATAGCATTTGGTAAAGGTTCTACAATGGTTCCTTCTACTTCAATGGCCTCTTCTTTTGCCATATTCTCCATCCAAAAAATTAGTCAAAGCAAAAAATATTAGTATATATCGGACAAAGTCTAATTATACAACTCTTTTTCACCGACCTGATAATAAAAGAACAAAAAGAGTCCATCAAGGCCTAATCATTCTATACAAGTCTATGTTTCATTGATCCGCCTGCTCAAAACAAGCGGTCCTTTACCTGTTGCTGCAACAGAATGTTCAAAGTGAGCAGAAGGCTTTTTGTCAGCAGTGACCACTGTCCAACCATCCTTTAAGACTTTAACCTTATGCGTTCCAGTATTCACCATGGGCTCAATAGCAATAACCATTCCTTCAATTATTCTGAATTGAGCCTTTCGATTCTGAACATAGTTGGGTACTTCAGGTCCTTCATGCAGATTTGTTCCTATTCCATGCCCAACAAATTGACGCACAACAGAAAAACCAAATTTTTCTACATGGTTTTGTACAGCTGCAGAAACATCAGAAATTCGCTTACCAATCTCTACCTGCTCAATACCTTTTTCCAGAGCTTCCTGAGTAACGCGTAATAACAGCTTATTTTCTTTTGATACCTGACCTACCGGGATGGTTAAGGCAGAATCACCATAAAAACCTTTATACTTTGTGCCAAAATCAACCGAGACTATATCACCATCACGTACTTTAACCTTAGTCGAAGGGATACCGTGTACTACCTGTTCATTAATGGAAATACACAAACTCGCTGGGAATCCATGGTAGCCTTTAAAGGCGGGTTCAGCCCCATGATCACGACAATAAGTTTCTGCCCATGTATCCATTTCAAGAGTTGTTAAACCAGGCTTAACTTTTTCCTTCAACAAACTTAAAACTCCAGCAACAATTGAATTAGCTCGAAGCATAATATCAATTTCTGCTGGAGTCTTTATTGTTATAGGCTTATCCGTATTCCCCACACGATGCCTCAGCGCCTGCCCTTGGTTTTACCTGCCTTCATGAAACCTTCATAGTTACGCATGACTAGATGTGACTCTATCTGAGAAATTGTATCTATGGCCACACCCACTACAATGAGTAAAGCCGTTCCACCGAAATAGAATGGTACATTAAATTTTTTAATAAGCAAGGTTGGCAATACACAGACGACACTTAAATAAATTGCACCAACAACTGTTAAACGAGTCAAGACTTTATCGATAAACTCTGAAGTCTTTTTGCCCGGACGAATGCCCGGAACAAATCCACCATTCTTCTTAAGATTTTCAGCTACCTCTTCCGGATTAAAGGTGACCGCCGTATAGAAGAAACAGAAGAAAACAATCATCGCAATGTATAACATATAATAATATACTGTTCCTGGTGAGAGTGCGGCAGAAACCTGCTGGACCCAGTCTATCTTGATAAAAGTTCCAATAGTTGCAGGAAACATCATTATTGACGAAGCAAAGATAGGAGGTATTACACCAGAAATATTTATTTTTAAAGGCAGATGTGAAGATTGACCACCATAGACCTTTCTCCCGACAACACGTTTTGCATACTGAATAGGTATTTTACGCTGAGCTGTCTCAAAAAAAACTATAAAGGCCACGACTAACAGCATCATGGCTAGCATGATCGGCACAAAAATCATCGGAATTTCACCGGACTTAACAAGCTGGACTGAATTTGCGATGGCAGCAGGCATTCGGGCAACGATTCCTGCGTAAATAATGAGGGAAATACCATTACCAATCCCCCGTTCAGTCATCTGCTCACCAAGCCACATGATAAAAGCCGTTCCTGAAGTCAAGGTCAAGACCGTCATAAGTTTGAATTGCATGCCGGGCACCATAACAAAGGCAGTCCCGCCAGGACCTGCCATGCCCTCAAGCCCCGATGCTATAAAAAAGCCCTGAATAACTGCAAGTGCTACTGTGCCGTAGCGGGTATATTGTGTAATTTTTCGGGTACCGGCTTCTCCTTCTTTTTTCAGCTGTTCAAGTTGAGGAATAACAACTGTCAAGAGTTGGATAATAATCGATGCCGAGATATACGGCATAATACCTAGAGTAAAAATGGAAAAATTTTTCAGCGCTCCGCCAGAAAACATGTTGAACATACCAAACAATGTATTCGCGTTTTGTTGAAAAAAAGCGGCCAGCGCTTCGCCGTTTATACCCGGTGTGGGTATCTGTACGCCCATACGGTAAACAAACAGCATCAGGAGAGTAAAAATTATCCTCCTTCGAAGTTCGGGAATATTAGCAGCGCTTGCAATTCCACTCATATCTTATTCCTTGACGGTACCACCGGCAGCGATAATTTTATCTCGGGCTCCTTGACTGATTTTATCTACTTCAAGAGTCAATGCTTTGCTAATTTCACCATTTGCTAAGACTTTAACTGAACTATCAGCATTTGAAATCAAACCAGCATCAAGCAACAGGGCCTTATTGATAACTGCCCCCTCGTCAAAACGATCAAGCTCGACAAGTGAGATAATTGTATATTCTTTTTTGAAGAGATTGGTGAATCCACGCTTCGGCAAACGGCGATGCAGGGGCATTTGCCCCCCCTCGAAGCCCGGTTTTGCAGTATAACCGGAACGTGATCGGGCACCCTTATGGCCACGCCCGGCAGTTTTACCAAAACCCGATCCCGGGCCGCGACCGATACGTTTTTTATTCTTACGTGACCCTTTTGCAGGGGAAAGATTATTGAGCCTGAGCATTATTATTCCTCCACCCGAACCAGATGCTGTACTTTTCGTATCATGCCCTGGATTTCAGGGGTGTTCTTTTTAGTAACGGTTTTTTGCATTCTGGTTAAGCCCAAACCCACCAGAGTAGCACGAATTTTTTTCGTACTGCCTATACCGCTTTTTACTTGGGTAATTGTCACTGTCTCACTCATAATTCAACCAAAATCAATCCAGATATGTTTATAACATGCTAAAAATATAGCAAAAATTAAGCAACCAAGTCTTCAACATTTAAACCGCGAATTTTTGCAATTTCATCAGCAGTACGAAGTCTTCTGAGACCATCAACCGTAGCCTTTACGAGGTTGTGGGGGTTATTAGAGCCCAAACATTTTGTGAGAATATTCTGTACGCCGGCAGCTTCGAGGACTGCACGTACAGCGCCACCTGCTATTACTCCTGTCCCATCTGAAGCAGGTTTAAGCATAACCTTACCAGACTTAAATTTACCATCTATGGCATGGGGGATAGAGACATCGGTTAAGGAGACGCGCTGCATATCTTTACGCGCTCTTTCAACTCCCTTACGAATGGCCTCAGGCACCTGGTTTGCTTTTCCTAAACCATACCCAACCTTACCTTTACCATCGCCAACAACAACAATAGCGCTGAAGCTAAATCTCCGACCACCTTTCACAACCTTTGCGACTCGATTGATAAAGACAATTTTTTCGATCAGTTCATCTGAATTGTTATCTTTGGAACGTTTAAAATCAGCCACGAAACACTCCCCATGGATTTTCGTTTAATACTGAGCTCACTTCTTCCACTGTGCTGACTGTGAAGTCCAGTCGCCACATATTGAGCTACATATCGTCAATCAATTAGAATTTCAATCCGCCTTTACGGGCGCCATCACTTAAGGCCTTTATACGACCATGATACAAATTACCACCACGATCAAAAACAACCTTTTCTATACCGGCAGCCTGAGCTCGTTCTGCGACCATCTGACCAACCTTCTCAGCCTGTTCACATTTGCCTTTGAGACCTTCCGGGTTAAAATCCTTATCCCCGGTGGACATAGCTAAAAGTGTTGACTGCTTGGTATCATCAATAATCTGAACATAAATATGTCGATTACTTCTGAACACTCTCATACGTGGACAGACAGAAGTACCAGATATCTTTTTTCTGATTCTCTTTATTCGCTTAGTACGAGCACAAACTTTATTATCTTTCTTAGACATAATTTAACCAGAGTTTCTTTATAATTAAGCTGCACCAGCTTTACCAACTTTGCGAACAATGTGTTCGTCAATATATCGAATACCTTTTCCTTTATAAGGCTCAGGTTTACGGATATCTCGTATCCTGGCTGCAGTCTGTCCGACAAGTTCCTTATCGACACCTGCAAGCGTGATAACATTATCCTTATCGACCTCGGCTTTAATGCCTTCAGGAAGCACAAAATCTACCGGGTTTGAAAAACCAACATTCAGGGTTAACTTTGTTCCAGAAACCTTGACCCGGTAACCAACCCCCTCAACAATCAATTTTTTGTCAAAACCGTTAGAAACTCCCTGAACCATATTATTAACCAAAGTACGAGTCATCCCCCAAAAAGCTAGTACTCGCTTGCTGTTTCCTTTCGGTTTAAAAACAAGCGTATCACCCTCTTGTTTTATTTCTATCTCTGGACGAAAATCGCGTTCAAGAGCACCTTTAGAGCCGGTAACTTTGATGTGGGTACCATTAAGCTCTATTTTCACCCCACTTATCAGTTGAACAGGCTCTTTACCAATTCGTGACATATCTTTCTCCTCGTGTCAAAAATGTTGCTACCAAACTTCGCAGAGAAGTTCACCACCGATATTGCGTTTTCTTGCTTCTCGATCGGAAAGAACTCCTTGAGAGGTTGATAGAATGGCAACACCAAGACCACTCATAACCTTCGGAATACGCACACTCTTATTGTACTGTCGCAGACCTGGTTTTGAAATACGGCGAATACCGGTAATAACGTTCTCTTTATCCGGACCATATTTCAGGTCGACCTTCAAGGTACCCTGGACCCCCTGGTCCAAGACATGATAGTCTAATATATAGCCTTCTTCTTTCAAGACATTGGCCACATTTACCTTGAGTTTTGATAACGGGATCTCAACAGCATCAAAATTGGCATTCACACCATTTCTGATTCTTGTCAGCATATCCGCGAGTGGATCACTCATTGACATCGAACACTTCCTCTATGTAATAGAAAAGTCTTTTGACCTAATAATACAGGTTTTTACCAGCTTGACTTGGTCACGCCGGTAATCTGTCCCTCTGATGCAAGCTTTCGAAAACATAGCCTGCAGCACCCGAATTTCCTGATATAGGCTCTTGGTCGCCCGCACAATGGACAACGATTATATGAACGGACTTTAAATTTCTGCTTCCGCCCTGCCTTGGCAATCAGTGATTTTTTTGCCACTGCATCCTCCTGCTATAGTAAAGCTTACTGTTATTTTTAAGCTTTCTTTTGTTTAAACGGCATACCCAGCATTTTAAGCAGTGCACGCCCCTCGTCATCTGTTTTTGCACTCGTAACGATGGTCACATTCAGTCCTCTGATTTTGTCAATCTTATCATAATCGACTTCAGGAAAAATAATGTGCTCGGTTATTCCCATTGAATAATTCCCGTTTCCATCGAAACCTTTGGGGGATATTCCACGAAAGTCACGTACACGAGGTAAAGCAATATTGACTAATTTAGACAAAAAATCATACATCTTCTCCCTACGGAGTGTAACACAGGCCCCAATTGGCATACCTTCACGCAATTTGAAAGTAGCGATTGACTTTCTTGCCCTTGTAATAACAGCTTTTTGACCCGCTATACGTGTTAATTCAGCAGCAGCTTTTTCTACAATCTTCGGATTCTGTACCGCCTCACCAAGCCCCATGTTAAGAACGATTTTTTCTAACCTGGGAATTTCCATCGGGTTTTTGTACCCCGCGTCCTTCGCAAGCTGAGGTCTGCATTCGTTCTCGTATAAATCTTTCATTGTTGCCATTTTCTAATACTCCGTTACCGTAACCAGTTCCCTACTTCTTAGCGATTTCAAGCGTCGCGCCACAGCTTTTACAGGAGCGTACTTTAGTCCCGTCCTCAAGTTCTTTCTTTCCTGTTCGTACAGTATTTGCACATTCAGGGCAAACGAACATGAGATTTGAAATGTGAATTGAGGCTTCACGCTCTAGTATCTGACCTGGTTGCTGAGCATCAACGGGTTTCTGATGTTTTTTGATCATGTTGATCCGTTCGACAACAGCTCTATTCTTACTTTGATCGATCTTAAGAATTTTGCCGACTCGACCTTTATCTTTACCAGCAATAACTTCGACCTGGTCATTTACCCGTAGATTTGATTGTCCCTGCCGCATCTTCGTATCCTCGTTTCTCGTTGTTCCAAATTCAAATATTATAAAACTTCCGGAGCAAGAGATATAATCTTCATAAAACCAAGAGACCGTAATTCACGGGCTACAGGGCCGAAAATTCGTGTTCCTACCGGTTCACCGGAATCGGACAGAAGCACAGCTGCATTATCATCAAAACGGACCGTTGTATCTTCAGGACGTTTAATTTCCTTTGAGGTCCGGACAACTACAGCATCTAGAACATCACCTTTCTTCACTTTTGCATGTGGAATGGCTTCTTTCACTGTTACAACAATTACGTCACCAATACTTGCATAACGTCGACGGCTACCACCAAGTACCCTTATACAAAGAACTCTTTTGGCACCAGAGTTGTCAGCGACATTTAGTACAGATTCAGTTTGAATCATGATATCACCTGATTAATTTACAATTCAATCTCAGGCCGCTGAAAATCAGACAGCACGTTCGACTATGGTCCGAACAAGCCAACGCTTATTCTTGGAAAGTGGTCGACACTCCTCAATGAGAACAGTGTCACCGACGTTACATTCATTTGCAGGATCGTGCGCCATATACTTAACTCTACGACGGATATATTTGCCATACAGTTTATGACGAACCTTCCTTTCAACAAGGACGACAACACTTTTGTCCATCGCGTTGCTTACCACTGCTCCCTGCTGTGTTTTCTTGCAGCTGGATTTTTCACTCATTCTATTTGTCCAGTTATGTTAATTATCTATGGCTGTTAAGCCTGAGCCTGTTCAGCTAAAATTGTCTGAACACGGGCTATTTCTTT
This sequence comes from Desulfobulbaceae bacterium, assembly GCA_026990725.1. GTDB lineage: Bacteria > Desulfobacterota > Desulfobulbia > Desulfobulbales > Desulfobulbaceae > Desulfobulbus_C. The sequence goes on along the minus strand of JALXCX010000191.1, from coordinate 4,366 downwards.
GCGTAACTGAGCCAAACGCGCAGGATTTTCTAATTTCCGAATCCCATGCTGAAACTTCAGTTTAAAATAATCTTCACGTAGATCTCGGTCCTTCTTTGAAAGATCCTCTCCACTTAGCTCACGAAGTTTTACGGCCTTCATAACGTGGTACTCCTTGTGATGATCTTAGTCGGAAAAGGAAGCTTGTAGGATGCAAGCCTTAAGGCTTCAACTGCCAGTTCCTCCGGAACACCTTTTAACTCATACAAAATCTTACCTGGATGAATAACAGCCACCCAATACTCAGGAGAACCTTTACCTTTACCCATTCGAGTTTCAGCGGGTTTTTTCGTGACTGACTTTGCTGGAAAGACCCTAATCCACATCTGACCGCCACGATCTACTTTTCTATTGATCGCGATACGACCAGCTTCAATTTGCTGAGCTGTCATCCTGCCACACCCAACAGCTTTAAGGGCAAAATCACCAAATGCCAATTGAGAGCCGCGCTGAGCTGCTCCCCGCATCCGTCCCTTATGCTGTTTTCTATATTTAACCTTACGTGGACTTAACATATTTTATCACTCCTTGAAGATATCAAACACATTACTGACCAACGGACATCTCTTTGTCAGAAAGAACTTCGCCTTTGAATATCCACACCTTCACACCAATTATGCCATATGTTGTATGGGCTTCAGCTGTACCGTAATCGATATCGGCACGTAAAGTATGCAAAGGTACACGTCCTTCCTTAAACCATTCAGTTCGTGACATTTCAGCACCACCCAGGCGCCCGGCACATGAAACCTTAATACCTTTAACGCCAAACCTAAGTGCAGAATTAATTGACTTTTTCATTGCTCGCCGGAAGGCTATCCGCCTTTCAAGCTGCATTGCAATATTTTCTGCAACAAGTTGTGCGTCGGCCTCTGGTCTGCGCACTTCCTGAATATCAATCATGCACTGACGACCAAATTTAGACTCAAGGTCTTTTTTAAGGTTTTCAATTTCGGAACCTTTTTTGCCGATGACAATTCCCGGGCGTGCGGTAAAAAGCTTTACACGAATCTTTTCACCAGTTCGTTCAATAACAATCCGCGAGATACCTGCGTGATATAGCCTTTTTTTCAGGTACTTACGTAATTTCTGATCCTGATACAGGTTGCTGGCATAATCCTTATCAGCATACCAGACAGATTCCCATGTCCTGGTAATGTTGAGCCGCAGTCCTATGGGATTAACTTTCTGTCCCAAGGTATTCCTCCGTTCCCTCTACAATTGATGTCAAAGACTTAACCGCAAGCCCCATTTAGGCTTCGTCAACAACCACAGTAATGTGGCTAGTCCGTTTCAATATCCTGGTAGCTCTCCCCATTGCTCTGGGGCGAAACCTTTTCAGCATCGGTCCACCATTGATCTGAATCTCTTTTACATAAAGAGTATCAACATCAATAGTTTCAGTTTGTTCTGCATTCGCAACTGCTGATTCCAACACTTTACGAAGAATTCGTGCTGCCTTTTTAGGCATGAATCTCAGTGTGGTTATAGCAGTTTCAACATCTTTCCCTCGAACGACATCGGCTACAAGCCGAGCCTTTTGAGGAGAAATTCGAATATATTTTGCGACGGCTTTAGTTTCCATCGTTGTACTCCTGATCGCGTTCTGTTACCAGTCGGACAGTTACGTTCGACTACCCTTTCTATCTGCTGCGTGACCATAATATGTACGAGTGGGGGAAAACTCTCCCATTTTATGGCCTACCATGTTTTCAGTGACATAGACGGGTATGAATTTTTTACCGTTGTGAACAGCAAAAGTCAAACCTACCATCTCCGGTGTTATATCGGAGCGTCTGGACCACGTCTTAATAACTTTCCGTGATCCTGATTCCTGTGCCGCGTCAACCTTCTTCATAAGGTGTTCGTCAACAAAGGGACCCTTTTTAATTGAGCGAGACATATCGATATTCTCCTAATTTACTTGCGCTTGGTAACGATATCACGATCAGAGGCCTTACGCTTCCGAGTCTTAAAGCCTTTAGTCGGTATACCCCATGGTGTACACGGATGCCGACCACCAGAGCTCTTACCTTCACCACCACCCATTGGATGATCGATGGGGTTCATGGCAACGCCTCGTACGGTCGGCCTGCGACCCTTCCAGCGAGATCGACCGGCCTTGCCTAGTTTCTGCCTGCCATGCTCCGAATTGCCAACTGAACCAATACAGGCACGGCAAAGATTACTAAATTTTCGAACCTCGCCTGACGGGAGCTTAACTAAAACATAGCTCTCTTCCTTGGCCATTAATTGAGCTGAGGATCCGGCTGAGCGTACTAACTGTGCTCCCTTACCAATCTTCATTTCAACATTATGAATGATTGTACCAAGAGGGATATTAAGCATCGGTATGCAGTTACCCGGCTTAATATCGGCATCGAGCCCGGCGACAACTGTATCACCGACCTTAACGCCAGCAGGTGCAAGTATATATGTTTTTTCACCATCAAGATATGTCAACAATGCAATATGTGCTGATCTGTTAGGATCATATTCAATTGCGACAACCTTGGCTGGAACATCATTCTTGTTACGTTTCCAGTCGATTACCCGATACTTACGCTTATGCCCGCCACCTTTATGCCGGCATGTTATACGTCCGTATGAATTTCTTCCGCCTGTCTTCTTTAAGGGCTGGAGAAGACTCTTCTCAGGTTCCTTGTTTGACAGATCGGGCTGAAGGACAGAAATATGATGTCTTTTGCCCGGTGATGTTGGTTTATGGGTTTTAATAGCCATTATTCTTCCCGTTATCTAAAGCTTAACACACTTATATACTAACTATAGAAAGCATCTTCAAAAGCATTAAAGCTCTTCAAGAAAATTAATCTCGCCTTCAGACAGGGTGATATAAGCCTTTTTCCAGTCACTGGAGCGTCCAAGAGATTTGACGCCCATTCTTTTTTGCTTGCCTCGAACTGAAACAGTCTTGACTGTGGAGACCTTAACATTAAACAGCTTCTCTACAGCCTGCTTAATCTCAATTTTATTGGCTCGCGGATCAACTCTAAAAACTACAGTTCCCTGTACTTCCTGTAAGATATTAGCTTTTTCAGTCAAACAGGGCCCCTTGATTATATTGTGGAGCTCATTCATACCATCAGCCTCGCTTCAAGTTGCTCCAGGCTGGATTGCATCAGCATCAGCTTGGGATATTTCAATATATCATAGACATTTAGTCCCGCGACAGGCAGTACCTTATATCCAACTGCATTGCGAGCAGATAATTGCACATTCGGATTGTCAGTTTCTGTGACCACAAGACAGTTACTGAAATCAAATTTTTTCATAACCCCGACAAACTCCTGAGTCTTCGGGGCCTCCATATTGAACTTATCCACAATAACCAGATTTCCTTCACCCAGTCGTGCAGAGAGCGCCATACGAAGTGCAAGTCTTTTGACTTTTTTTGGCAGTTTATAGCTGTAATCGCGCGGTCTTGGGCCAAAAGTAGTTCCACCACCTCTCCAAACCGGCGAGTTTTTTGTACCAGCTCTTGCTCGACCGGTACCCTTCTGGCGCCAAGGTTTTGCACCACCACCCCGGAGCTCACCCCGTGTTTTGGTAGATGCATTCCCAGCACGACGGTTGGCTCGTTGCATACAGACAACCTCGTGTAAAACACCCGGGTTTACTTCGACGCCAAACATCTCATCATTAACTTCGACTTCAGCAACTTTTTCTGCTGAAATATTAACAACATCACAAACTGCCATGAGTTTCTCCTTGCAAGCAGCTTAAGACGCTCACGCCTTAGTATAAATGCTGACTAAACCGTTCTTTGCGCCTGGAACAGACCCCTGAACCAACAAAATATTATCATCTTCACGAATATCAATAATGGTCAGGTTCGCCAGTGTTTTAATATCTACGCCCATATGACCAGGCATCTTCTTTCCTTTCAGTACCCGCCCCGGATAGGCACTACAACCTATAGAACCAGGTGCCCGGTGAAAGCCTGAACCATGTGAAGCCTTACCGCCACCAAAACCGTAACGTTTCACTACACCTTGAAAACCACGACCTTTGGTTTTACCTGTGATATCTACTTTATCACCAACTTTTAAAACCTCAGATATTGTTATCTGCTGACCAAGTTCAAAAGCTTCAGGATCATCTACTCTGAACTCACGAACATGGTAAAAACCAGTACCACCAGAACGTTTAAAGTGACCGGCTTCGGGTTTATTCATGCGTTGTTTCTTTTTTTCAAGAAAACCAACCTGAATAGCGTTATAGCCTTCCTTACCTGCAGTTTTTTTCTGTAATACGGTACAGGGACCAGCTTCTATAACGGTTACAGGAATTGAACGTCCGAGTTCAT
>JALXCX010000190.1 GCA_026990725.1 Desulfobulbaceae bacterium | reverse complement strand
GGCCGCGTCCTTATCCTTACCTATCAAGCCGGCGGCTCTCTTCCAGGCAACCGGCCTGATCCAGGCAACGGGTAACTGCAGGGCGCCACAAACCCCCAGGACAACGCCGACAGATTCACCGAACCGGAACATAGACGATGCCCCTTGTCCCGGCATTGCCGAAACAGCCTCAAGGAGAACCTGCACATCATGCCCCGATGAGTGTTCCAGCAGCCAACTACTGAGCGCGTACCCGTCAACCTGCCTTCCCTTGCCAAAGAGCCGCGCCGATGTCGGCATATCAAACAGGGCTTTCACCTTACCTTTCTCCAGAACGGCAAGGGCTCCTGTCTGGCCGGGGTCTATTCCGATAATCAAAATGGGCCTCCCTGGTAAGCAAAGGCGTTCGGGTTCCCTTCATCGGGTGGTGGTTGATCTGAAAAGGAAGGCTGTTGCATAGGTTGAGGTGCCACCCCCTTTCCTTTGCCGGGCTTGTCGTAGACGATCTTTTCTCCGGCTATCTCGACAGCCCAGCAAGACACCTGAAAATCATTGTGCCAGCGGCCTTCATCATCCTGCCAGGAATTGATTGAACCAGTGCCGGTGACGCTGATCTGATCGCCGTTATTGAGCTGCAAAACAGCTTCCGCCACGTTCTTGAAGGCAACACACTTAAACTTGTCCCGGCTCACCTTGAGCAACCACCTTGCCATACTGGTTCCTGTCCTGGTTTTGACCGACTGCAAACGCTCAATGGCGCCGGTAAATATGATTTTGTTCATTTCCGTCATGCCATTTTTCTCCTTAAGCAAGCAGGTTGCTCGTTCATTTTCTTCGTCGATCTGATCCGGCCCGAACAGGATCGCCGGGCCGTACATTCGGTTGACAGGTTATGCAAAAATATCCGCCCTGCATACCATGGATGAAATCTCGACCACCACACAACGGGCAAGGCTTTAGGTGTGGTTCAACGGGAACGGTTTGCAATAACTGGATGATTTCGGCCTTATTATTTTTAATCCGGTCAACATGAATGATGGGAACATTTTCGCCGATCAATTTCCCACCCTTGACCTGTAAAGAGCCGCCTCCTTTTTGCACCGCAGAAATCACGTTTATAGCGTTCATCAAAATTCCCCCGTAAATGTTCCGGGGCATCCGGTGCCTTCATGTGAAACTTTTTGATTTTTACCGTCATTGTCGTCATTGTCGTCATTGGCTGTGACGGTATGACGACAATGACGGTAATTTTCATTAACTTCACGTCTCCTCCCTTGCTCATTACATGCCTGTTCGTTACCAAAATCCTGACTATGTGGAGTTAAGTTTTTCGGCTCTGTTGTCATATTCATCATGGATAGATGGATATACCTACCCGCCGCTGTGCGTGACTGTTCAACTTCAATTCCGATCTTTCGCAAGGCAGGAGCATTTCTTTTGATTATTTTAGACACCCAACTGGGTGATTTTGGCCATGCCTTTGACTTCACGGCTTCTTCATCTCGTGCAAAATCTGGGAGAAGAGAAAGTAATGTAGACGGAGAGCCTTCCCATATTTTCCTGTCTTTCAGCATGTCGAGAATCGCGGCAATAAATGGAGAAGACTCTAAGGCAATCGACACCATTTCCTGTTGATTTTTGCGGTAGGATTGAATGAACGTGCCAGGGGCAATATCTAACCCTGTCTCTGCAGCAGTTGCCCACCGAGCAGCGTCAATTTGTCGTGGTCTGTAAGTGAGTTTAACATCATCGATATTTTGCAAAGCTGAAGAAATACCATCCAACAGCACACCAAGTATTTCTCCCTTGATCCGGTCAAACTTCTTCCACAATTCCCGCTCTTCCATCCTGTTGCTGTCTTGGATCGGTTGAAGCTCTATTGCAATCACTCTGTCGGCAAGATCAGGTCGAGCTGTGAGATCATCAATACCGTTCAAAATGACCGGACGAGAAAGAGGAATAGTTGTTTCCTCTACAGTAGAATATAATGTCCTTGCAGCAAACGAGCCGCCGGTAAGAACCCTACAGAGAGCGTCCGAAAGCCAAGGTTTCATTCCCGATAAATTGTCATAAGTCAGGCACCAATTATTAACGGCTCCCGCCAAAAAATCTCGTTCATCTTTGGGGGGAGGGCGCAACATAGCGGTCGACGGGTCGCACAACGAACGAAGCATTGTCGTGAACGTGCTCTTGCCCGTTCCTTGCTCCCCCACGACACAAAGACCAAAATATGGCGCTGTCGGGTGAAGAGCTCTTGACAAAAAACCTGCGATAAGCGGTCTGTCAGCAGGGCGCACGTTTATTAAGGACCATAAATCTTCCAGGATCCCGCCTTTTACCGGGGCAGGAAGCGGTTTGCTACTTGCACTCCGAATGAATTTAACAGGAGGGTCGGTTATTACTTGCCAATCGGCGGCAGACACCTCTACAACCCGCCAATCTGAATCACATAAATCTAAATAAATATTCCCGTTTTTTTCAGCTATACGCCTGTAGACTTTGAATCGTTCACCCTGATTTCTGGCCATGCCACAGAGCGTGTCACTTGCATCTGCAACAATATTTCGACTGACTCCCTTTTTGCTCAACATGAAATACTGATCTGAAAGTAATTCGGCAAAGGCCTTGCTTCTTATGGGCCAAGTTTCCTTATGACTGCCCTTGGCTATAGTTGCATAACCATCCCCGTTCTCATCGTGGAATAATTCGTATTGACTGCCGATCTCGATAAGTACGGTCGCTTTGGTTTTTCTATTTCCATCTTCATCAAGAAGTGCGATTTCAGATTTCTTGTTTTCTCGCTGGATCATAGTTTTATCCAGCGAAGATGGAGCAATCAGCTTTTCAAAGCGTTCGCAAATTTGTTCCGGGGTCAGGTCGTTGAAATCAATCTTTCGGGGCCTATCAGAAAAAGTATTTTCACTCGGGGAGATTATCCAGGCCACCCGGTTTTCATCTTCTAAGCGTTTCGCCAGCTTTAAAGCGGCTTTCTGTCCTGTGAAAGATTCGTCCTCATCGGCAAGGATATAGACTTCCGAAATTGAACCGGGCAAAACGATAGCTTGCATCTTACCGGCATCCAGACCAGCAACGCCGTTTATTCCCGTGGCTTGCATTGCCGAAAGGGTCGTTTCTATCCCTTCACCAATGACAAGTTTTTTTTCGGTCTTTGAACGGTCGGGATAAAACCAAACCCCTTTCCCCTTGCACGGGCCTTTCATAGTTTTTTTCGTGCTTTTTGCACCTTCCAACCATGTGGAATGATGCGCCTTCAGCGCGGTATCTCCTGGTTGAGAAACAGCCGCAAGAATTCGCGCTGCAGGCTTTCCTGTATTCTTGTTTTTGAAAGTGTTGAATCTGAGGGCAGGCGGTAGGGGAAACAATTCAGAAAAGGTTATCCCCCGGCCTTTAAAGTAGGCTCTCATGGCTGGGTGGTCTTTGGCCGAATGCTCCCAGGGGTAGGGAGATCCCCCGGAACGCTTCTCTTTGACGGGTCTATCAGAAGAGATAATTCCCATCTTTTGCTCAAGCTCTCGGGGATTAGCGCATTTATGATGCCTCTTCCAATAGTCTATTTTGTCGCCTCCTTTATCGAATGCGCATTTTCGACAAAGGAACCTCTCCGCCCCCTGAAATACCGTGAAGCGGTCGACACCTCCGCAGAATGGACAAGGGCCGTGAAACTCCGCCCCCTCCTTCTTCAAACCATCCGTGGGTATATCCGGGAGTTCTTGCCGAAGTTGCTCGATGAAGCTGTTTTTTCCTTTATTCATAATCACGCCTTGCCCTTTCGACCATCACGGTTTCAATGTCGTAGCCTTTCTGGCATAGGCTAAGAACGCGCCCGGCAGGGTGGGGGAGTCAAGATGCTTGCGAGCGTAAAAAGTTGATACAGAGCCGGAACAAAGACTTTTGAGAAGCCGTACTTCTTGTGCCTCAGTCGAACGGTCTTGACTGTTTCGGGTGGAAGGGTTACTTTTTTCCTCAAGATCCATCGCCTTTGCCCCTTGCCGGTTCCTGCAAACCGGGAGGGGCTTTTTTTTGCCTTCATATTTATCCCTCTATTGAGTAGCAAAGAGCCACCCTGTGAACTAATGAACGTCCTGTCATGGTAACCCTGTGGTAAGGTTTTCAGTTAATTAAGACTGTTATCCATGCTTGGGTTACACGACTTTCTGTACGGTTTTATAAAATTTTTTAGCCAGCCATTCGGCATACGACCGCTTCGGATACATTATTTTTTTTCCGACAACAAATCTGCCATCAGCAACATCATCTGGTCGTCGGGATTCCATATTAGCTACAGTTCTTGGCGATACTGCGCCTGATGTAAATTTGCCTGTATCAGAACGGGCAACATGCATCCCCGGACATCCGGCAACCAAATCCTCGATCCATCGCTCAACATTCATTTCCATTTTAACCCTCCAAAATTTTACAAAAAAAAAGGCCCGATATCGAGACGGTATAATCCATCTTGATATCGGGCCAGAATCAGTAACCCGCAAATGCGGCGGGGCCGTCCAGTAAACCGATAATAGGTTTTTTATTTAATTGTTCGAATCAGGTGAACGCAGGCTATTTTAGCATCCGAACTCAGCACTTTGTCCTTATTAAGGGACTCCGAATAATATTTTGTTTCGCTCAACCGTTCGCTTATGATTCACTATTACTATAATAGTATCATAATAGAGACGCAAGTTTTTTCGCACACCTTTACAAAACTGTAAAAAACGAGAATCAAGCACGTAATAATATTAAAAAAAATGAAATGGATAACCAGTAGCGGAAGATGATTTAGAACCCGGAAAATGGTGATTAATTAAGTAATGCCTCCGGGTGGCGGCCAGCTACCCGGAGTAATACCTGGGCCGGTCCCTTTGGCGTCCGTCGTCCCTGTTCTCACTCCTGAAGTGTACGGGCGCTTACACCGAGCAACCCGGCAAAGGCAGACTGGCTCAATCCGGTTTTCTCGCGGATGGCTTTTACATCGGCCGGCAGTTCAATCATCGTCCTCCTGCCCTGACCCTGTTCTTGCCGATGTCTCGTTTCATGACTCCATGGCCTCCTTTATTTTTTCCAGAATTTGTGAAAAGCTGCATGGGCAGGCGACAACGGAACCGCTTTTCGATGATCAGTCTACCTCCTGCAAAGGGTGGTATTTATATTTTCCTTCTTAATTCCTGCAAGGCGGCTCTTACCTTCTGCATCGCTCCATCGGACACCTGATCGGCGTGTTCAAGTTTGGAGATATAAGATTGGGTAACTTTCATATGCCGGGCAAGGTCAACCTGCTTGACCTGCGCCTTCATCCGGGCAAGGGCAACGGGATTGTCGACATAATCAGCGGGATCAAAATCAACATAATCCTCTTCCTGGTCGGCCCATGCTTCCAGCCCGGCCAGTTCATCTTCAATCTGTTCTTTCAAGGCATCGAAAACCTGAATAGGAAGAAGCACATATTCGTCATGGCCCTGCATATTTCTAATTGTCTGTAAGCTCATTTGTAAGCGTCCCCCCGTGGCTTTATCTTTTCAATCTGAATTATCCGCAAGGTATCCCGGCGATCAAATATTATGCGCCAGCCGCCGATACGCATCCGCCAAAGATGGGAACCTTTGAGCTGTTTTGTATCCAATGCGGCATCATCGGGGTTTACTCCGAGACACATAATGGCATCGACAATGCGCAAACGATCCCTTTTTCCAAGATTCTTAAGCTTGCGCTTGGCCTGTCGTTTGATCTTTACCGTATAACTCATATTATATTACCTGCCGATTATTTGCACAAGGAGATTTCCCTTACAGGCCAACAACGTTTCTTTTTTTCTTTACCGGTGCACCTGCTTCGATAGCTGCAGCTGCAGCCCTGAATGAATCAGGGGCAAGATGACTGTATCGTTCAGTCAACGCTATTGTGCTATGGCCAAGAATTTTCTGCACCGTAAACAAAGGTATTCCTGCTTGGACAAGCCAGCTTGCACAGGTGTGGCGACAAGTATGAAACGTAACCTTCTGCCGCCGGTCTTCTATGCCTTCGTTAAACGCAAGCTGTGCCACTGTACGGTCAAAGGTCTTGCTGATCTGTTTAAGCTGCTTGCCACCCTTGCCCGGAAAGACCAACGTTGACTTTTTCCCCGGTTCCATGGTGGCAAACATCACCTTGACTGTTTCCGGCATATGAACTGTTCTCGTTTTCCCGCTTTTGGTATCTCGCAGGGTGATAAGCCCGTTAACCTGGTCAACATCACTCCATTGTAGAGAGAATATTTCTCCGGCGCGTGCACCGCAGTAGATTGAGAGAAGGGTCATGTTGTGGACGCCTGTGCTTCTTGTCTTTAATGTATCCAGCAGCAGCATGGCTTCATCCCTTGTAAGGAACCTCACCC
>JALXCX010000189.1 GCA_026990725.1 Desulfobulbaceae bacterium | reverse complement strand
GTGAAAACGTTGCAGGCACGGCTGCATTTTCGTCGGGGAACCATCCGCATTTTAACCTGGGGCGGCCTGCGGGGCGGAATCTCTGTTGCCCTCGCCCTTTCCCTGCCGGCAGGTCCGGAGCGCAACGCACTGGTGACCATCACCTATGGCATAATGGCTTTTTCCATTCTTGTGCAGGGCTTAAGTATCGGGAGAATGGTCAGCCGGTTTGTGGGGGAGGTTAGAGATGGGCAAGCAGATACATTGGATGATACGTCAGACGAACTCCTTGAGGATCATTGAATCTGTTCAGGTATTCGTCTTTGAAGTGCTGCAGTCTGCGCGGGGTCCAGGGGGTGCTGCTTAAGGCATTGACTCCGGTCTGGCGCAGATGGCTCAGTACGTCATCAGGGCTTTGAAAAAAGAGGGTTTCGAGTCGCTCCGAGCTGTGGTCAACTGAAAAATAGCGGCTGACCATCTCCTGTACCTGTTCCAGGGAAGAGTAGGTAAGTCCACGCCCGGTCAGCGAGCGGATTTCCTGCAGGTTGTCCGGGCCGTACATGGAAAAGGCAAGAATAGCGCCCGGTTTCAGATGAGCAGAGAGTTTCTGCAGCAATGTGTTCAGGTCATGGACCCAGTGCAGGGTGGAAGAGGAAATAATCAAATCAAATGTGCCGGACAAGGGCAGGGTCTCGATATCTCCTGCCAGAAAGCTGACAGCAGTGATTCCGGGCAGATCACCGGCCCGGGTGACAAAGCTCTCCACAAGATCACAGAGCACAATTTCCATAATCTCAGGATACTGACTGGCCAGTTTGCGAGTGAGCAACCCGGTACTACAACCAATTTCAAGCACCCGGTAGAATTCATTGCCGCAGTATCTGCCCACAAGACCAAGCAGTCTGTCCGCAACCCGGTGCTGAATCATTGCCTGGTCCTCGTAACTGTCTGCTGCCCGCTGAAATGACTGTTTAATTTTTTTTTTATCAATCACTTGGCAATAGGTGTCAGCAAGGAAGACCAGGCGGTCTGGTCGTAAAAGGGAAAATGGGGCCAGGGGAAAGTGGTGCTGTTGTCTCCTCCCCATGCGCGTAGCTGATTTCGGGCCGGAAAGATCCGGTCACGCCCGGTGATTATGTGCAGGTTGAAAATATCAGGGGGCGGTTGCTGGCTGGTACAGGCTGCGCGCAAAGAGACAAGCTCTTCCAGGAGTTCTGCAAGAGGCCTGATCGGCTGATTTGCAAGAAATGGCCCGGCCTTTAAGCTGTTGCTGAACATGGAAGTGTAAAACTGTTTCAGGGTTGCTTCTGAAAAATTTTCAATCATGGTGTCAAAAAAAGCACCGGGAATACCGTATGTGTCGTCAACGGGTGTGCAGGTGCCGCCAATGGCTGTTGCCTGGTCAAAGGTAATCTCGTCTCCCAGGGTTGCTGCAGCAAAGACTCCCATGGACCAAGCAAGAAGGTCGATGTGGCTATAAGTACTGTCGGACAGGGAGTTTAAGAGAGTTGAGCTCTCGATCGTCCGGTAGTCATAGACCATAAGCAGGTCGCAGGAATCTGAAGGGAGCCCAAAAAAAGGTTCAGGCCCCATGCCCCAGCCGGCCATAAAGACAAGACATCGTGGATGATCTGCACGATGGAGCCAGCAGGTTTTCATAAGGCTGCGGCTGTTTCTGCAATAATCTGGGGCAGGCGGGTAAGGTCTTCCGGGGTGCAGTCTAAGGTTACAGACAGGCGCAGCCTTGAACTACCCTGTGGAACGGTTGGCGGGCGAATCGCATTAATCCAGTATCCCTGTTTACGGAGCTGTTCTGCCACAGCGGCTGCGCGATGTGCCTCACCAATCAGCACAGGTACAATCTGGCTGTCGCCCTCAGAGACAAGGCCCTGTTCCAGTAATCCTTTGCGGAGCAGACGGGCATTGTGCAGCAATGTCTTTCGTTGTTCTGCCATGGCAGCAATTTTTGGCAGTAAAAAGTTCAGCCAGTGAACATTGACCATGGGGAGTGCTGTGGTAAATATCAGGGAACGGACCGTGTTGATGAGATGGTCATAGATAGTCTTATTACAGGCAACAAAAGCGCCCTGACCAGCCCAGGCTTTGCCAAAAGTACCCACCAGCAAATCCACTTGTTCCATGACTCCCTGTTCCTCGGCAAGCCCCAGCCCCTGTTTTCCCCGAACACCAACCGCATGGGCCTCGTCAAGATAGAGCACAGCGTTGTACTGTTCTTTCAGCCTGGTGAGCAGCGCGACATCTGCGCAGTCACCATCCATTGAAAAAATAGATTCAGAGACAATGAAAATGGTTTTGCGACTCTCCCTGTATTTACCAAGTAACCCCTCTATACAGTCATAATCCAGATGCGGGTATCGTATGATTTTTGCCCGGCACAAGCGCATACCGTCAATAAGGCTTGCGTGGCAGAGTTTATCGGCAATAATCAGGTCGTCTTTTCCGGCCAGAGCCGGGAGAAGCCCGATGTTGGCATGGTAGCCGGAATTGAAGATGAGCGCTTTTTCCGTACCGTAAAGCGCAGCCAGTTTTGTTTCAAGAGTCTGATATCCGGTGTGATTACCGGTCATAAGCCGGGAGGCCCCACTGCCGGGGCCATAGAGTTCAAAGCAGTTTTCCGGGGCAAGGTTTTTGTAAAACTCGGCGACCAGCTCCTGATTACCGCCAAGCCCGAGGTAATCGTTACCGGCTAGATTAAGAAAGGCATGACGATTCGAGACAATTTTCCCCTGCCCTGCCGCCTGTACAGTAGATAAACACCGTTCAAGCCCCTGGTCCTGTCGTTGCTGTTGCTCCTGCTGGAGGCGATGTTCAAATGCTTGCATAGGCTATCCGACAAATTGAGCATACATTTCATCATTAAAACCGACAACGATTCGGTCACCCATTGTAAGCGTTGGTGCCCGCAGGTTACCGGTACGGCCAAGACAGACTTTGAGTATGGCCTCTTTTTCATCCTTTTTCGGGTCAAAAATGACAGTTTTCTTCCCCCGGCCAACGATCACTTCTTTGGCAGCAGCCAATATTGCCCAGGCATCATCGCCCTCAATCTTCTGTTTTCTGGCTTCAACGGTCTCTTTTATTGTTACACCCTTTTCGTCAAACACAGCCTGTGCCCGAGTACACGATTTTCAGCCTTTACGTAAATAAGCCCAATCAACAGCCATAATGATTCTCCTCTTGTGCATTCCAGTGAAGTTTTTTTAAAAGTTTACCAATTATGTACTTATACCGAAGAGTGGCGTCATTAGGAACAGAAAAATTTTTCCGGAATTGTTCACTGCACCGGGCTGTGATAAGGTAACCCACATGAAATTTCTTCACACTTCAGACTGGCATCTTGGCCGCAGGCTGTATGGCCGCAAACGTTACAGAGAGTTTGCCTCTTTTCTGGACTGGCTGGCAGAGCGCATCAGGCGGGAAAAAATTGACTGTCTGCTTGTTGCCGGGGACGTGTTTGATACCGCAACTCCGGGCAACAGAGCACAGGAACTTTATTATCGGTTTTTAAACAGGGCGGCCAACTCCTGCTGTCGGCATATCGTTGTCATAGGCGGTAATCATGATTCGCCGACTTTTTTAAATGCTCCCAGGACGTTGTTACGGGCTTTAAATGTCCATGTTATTGGCGCGATGACCAGGAACCCTGAAGATGAAGTCCTTGTCTTGCAGGACAGTCAAAATCAACCCGAAGCCATTATCTGTGCTGTGCCGTACCTGCGGGATAGAGATATTCGTTTATCACGCGCGGGTGAGAGCGCAGAGGAAAAAAACAGGCAACTGGCAGAGGGGATTCTTGCCCATTATCATCAGGTGTGCAGTCTTGCCGAAAAAAAGCGGGCAGAAAATGATATTCCTATAATCGGCATGGGGCATCTTTTTATTGCGGGCAGCACAACGGTTGAAGACGACGGGGTTCGGGAATTATACGTCGGCTCGCTGGGAGTGATTGGCAGAGATGTTTTCCCGGCCTGTCTTGACTATGTGGCGCTTGGTCACCTGCACATCCCCCAAAAAGTCGCAGGTGAAGAGACTCTTCGTTATTCGGGATCTCCCATCCCCATGGGATTTGGTGAGGCCCGGCAGCAGAAAATGGTGGTGGAAATCGAGTGTGCCGGGCAAAAACCTCATGTCCGAACAATTGACATTCCCTGTTTTCAACCGCTCAAAAAAATTAACGGCTCCCTGGAGGAAATTCAATCGGCAATAGCGAAGGAGATTAGAGAAAAGAGCACAGCCTGGCTGGAAATTGATTACACAGGAGGGCAAATAGTCGGTAATCTGCAGGAGGTAATCGATGAAATGATTGCCGGAAGCGGGCTGGAGATTTGCCGAATAAGAAACAGGCGCCTTGTCGAGAAGGTTATGAAGGCCGCCTCATGGAATGAAACACTGGATGATCTCGATGTTCGGGATGTTTTCCGCCGCTGTCTGGAAAGCTATGAAATCACAGGTGAGGAGCGCACGGAACTGATGCGGGCCCATGATGAAATACTTACCCTTTTGCAGGAAGAAGACAGCAATGCGCAGTAGACAGGCAACAGATGAAGATACTTGAGTTGCGCTTTAAGAATCTGAACTCTCTTTACGGGGAGTGGCTGCTTGATTTTACTGTGCCGGAATTCAGCGCAAACGGAATTTTTGCCATTACCGGACCAACAGGAGCCGGGAAGTCGACAATTCTTGATGCCATTTGTCTTGCCCTGTACGGGGCCACGCCCAGGCTTGGCAGGATAACAGCTAAATCAAATGAAATAATGTCCCGCCAGACAGGCGACTGTTTTGCCGAGGTGACATTTGAATCTGCAAGCGGCAGGTTTCGCTGTCACTGGAGCCAGCATCGGGCCAGAAAAAAATCAGCAGGTAAACTGGCCCAATCCCGGCACGAGATCGCTGATGCTGTTTCGGGCCAGATTCTTGAATCAAAAAAACGGGATGTCGCACGGGTTATCGAGAAGCACACGGGTATGGATTTTGATCGGTTTACCCGCTCGGCCCTGCTTGCCCAGGGAGGGTTTGCCGCTTTTTTACAGGCAACTCCTGATAAACGTGCTCCGGTTCTGGAGCAGATTACCGGAACGAAAATTTACAGTGAAATTTCCCAAAAGGTGCATGAGCGGTATCGAGAGGAAAAGAATTCCCTTGAGCTTTTGCAGGCGCAGCTCCAGGGGATTGAGCTCCTGACAGATGAACAGGTATCAATACGTAACAGGGAACTTGCAGAAAAAGAAAAAATCAGAATAAAGCTGGCCGCAGACCAGGAACAGACCGGAAAGCTCCTCCACTGGCTGCTTACTATTGAAACCCTGAAGAGTGAACTGGACGAATTATCCAGGGATAAAGATCGTGTGAACAAAGCGGTTGCAGCATTTGCTCCGGAACGAGACAGGCTTGATCTGGCGCAAAAAGCAGTCCGTCTTGATGGAGTGTTTGCACCCTTATCGGTTTTGAGGCAGCAGCAGAAACAGGAGCAGAAGGATTTGGTTGCAGCAGAGAAGAATCTGCCCCAACTGCAACAGGCCCTCGAACGGCAGGAGGTGTCCTTAGAGAAGGCCGGCCAGGCAAAAAAAGAGGCAAAAGAGGCGCAAAAAAAAGGACTGAGGCTTGTGCAGGAGGTCAGGGGGCTGGATCTGCAGATCCAGGAAAAGACAAAAACCCAGGCCATTGCTGCCGCAGAGTATAACAAGAGTACAACAGAGCATGAGCGGCAACAAGCCGGCAAACAGAAAATACTGAACAGCCGGCAGGAGGAGCAAAAGAAGCTTGAAGAGGCAGATGCCTATCTAAAAGAACATGCAAGTGATGAAACACTGGCGACCGGTCTTGGAGGCATGACAGAGCAGTTGGACAGATTGAAATTTTTTGTCGAAGAAATCGCTTCAAAGAAAAAAACCCTGTCTCAACAACAAAAGCTACTGGCAAAAAAGACGCAACACCTCAAAGAATGGAAACAAAAATCTACCAGCTGCGCAAAAGCGTATGAGTCGGCTCTTGCAAACTATCAGGCAAGCCGGAATCAACTGGAATCGTTATTGAAAGGTCGCCTGCTTCGTGAGTACCGGGCTGAACTGGAAAATCTTTCAAAGGAAATGATGTATCTGCAGCGTATTTCCAGCCTGGAAGAGGAGAGAAATCGGCTTGAAGATGGGGCTCCCTGTCCATTATGCGGTGCCCTTGACCATCCCTTTGTGGCCGGTAACATTCCACAGTTCAGCGAGAAAGAACAGGAGCGGGACAAGCTGGCCCGCTTTGTCGAAGCTGCGGAAGAACGTGCAGAAAAGAGCAGGGCAGAAGAACGCAAAAAACAAGAGGCAGAAAGCAGGCTTGCAGAGGCTGAAAAGCAGCTTCAGCTTGCCGGGCAGTCCAGGGACGAAGCGGAGAGGAGCG
>JALXCX010000188.1 GCA_026990725.1 Desulfobulbaceae bacterium | reverse complement strand
CCTATGAACGGGGCATGAAACGGATGCTCGTCAAGTGGGAAACAGCCCGGGGTCTTGTTCCTGCTCCGGAAATCACCTTTCGGGATAAAAAATCTCCCCTTGGCGCGCTCTACTTCGGCACCACCACGGCTGCGGCCCAAGAAGCACTTGACCAGCTGGCCGGGCAATCAATTATGATCAATGAAATGCGCATTCTCAGCTACCCCTTTCAAAAGGAGGTGTTTGATTTTATTGATCAGCACGAGGTGGTCTTTGTCATTGAACAGAACCGGGACTCACAGATGAAGATTCTACTTTCAGGCGAGTGCCAGATTGCTCCGGGCAAGCTTGATTCGGTCACCAATTTTAACGGGCTGCCCATAACGGCCACAACAATCACCAACCAGATCCATTCCCTGCTTCTGACCCGCAGGCATGACCTGTATCCCACCCGGCAAGCCGCGGAGGACAACGCATGAGCTATAAAAGACCCACAGCCCGCCACCCGCAGGCCCCCAAAAACGCCCTCGGCTACACCAGGCAACAGTATGAAGGCGGTATGTCATCGCTGTGCGCCGGCTGCGGCCACGATTCGATTACCAATGCCATTGTCACGGCCTGCTTTGAAATGGATATTGCCCCGCACCGGATTGTCAAACTCTCCGGGATTGGCTGCTCATCAAAGACACCGGCTTATTTTCTAGGCAAATCGCACGGGTTCAACGCGGTCCATGGCCGCATGCCCTCGGTGGCCACCGGAGCTAACATGGCCAACCGCGACCTGATCTATATCGGAGTTTCAGGGGATGGCGACACCGCCTCCATCGGCATGGGCCAGTTTGCCCATGTTGTCCGCCGCAATCTGAACATGGTCTATGTGGTTATGAACAACGGCTGCTACGGCCTGACCAAGGGCCAGGACTCGGCAACCGCCGACAAGGGATCAAAAACCAAAAAAGGCAGCGTGGTTGAGCTGGAATCCATCGACCTGTGCGAGATGGCCATTCAGGGCGGGGCCAGCTTTGTGGCCAGGGGGTTTTCCGGCGATAAAAAACAGATTATTGCCATGCTGAAAGCCGCTGTTGCTCATAGAGGCCTGGCCTTTCTGGATATTATCTCACCCTGCGTCAGCTTCAACAACGCGCCCGGTTCCACCAAGAGCTATTCCTGGGTACGCGAACACATGGAAGCCACGCAGACCTTTGATTTTATCCCGCCCCGCACCGAAATAACAGCGCATTATGATCACGGCACGTCAATACCCGTCACCCTGCACGACGGTTCCATTCTCAACCTGCATAAACATGCAGACCAGGAAGGCCTCACCAGCCGGATCGATGCTATTGCCGCCCTGGAACAGGCCAGAACAACCCGACACATCCTGACAGGGCTTTTGTACATCAACCCGGAGAGCAAAGACACCCATGAAATACTGGCCACAACAGACACCCCGTTAAACAGACTGGGCCCTGAGGAACTCTGTCCGGGAAACGCTGTGCTGCAGGAAATAAATAAAAGTTTTCGTTAAATTCATTTCTTGCCGGAACCCCCAACAATGACATAACCCAGGGTCTTCATCGTTTCTTCATAAAGATACTGTACCCTGTCTTTTGATTGCAATTCTTAGCCAAATCAAAAGACAACTGAATCTTTATGAAGAACCAAAAACCATCCCAACAACAGAAAACCGAAACAACCACCAGCACTTTTCCCCAAACCACGCAACAAGGCTCCTTCCCGGTCCGCCTGCAAGCAGCCTACAGCCGATATATTCCGATGTTGTGGCTCACCCTGGCCTATATCCTGGTCAGCCTTATCTTACGGATTACGCTGCTCTCCTTTTTTGG
>JALXCX010000187.1 GCA_026990725.1 Desulfobulbaceae bacterium | reverse complement strand
GCATGAAGATCAACAATAAATACATGAAGATCAGATGATTCCATATTGGCGATCATGGTTTTCATCATGCCGAAATAATTGCCAATATGGAGTTGGCCAGAAGGCTGGATGCCGGAAAGTATACGTTTCATAATTCGTTATCGCAAAACTCTAGTTAAAGTATAATAACTTGTCGTTATTCAGTACTGATCAGACATCTACAGATATTTAAAGCAGGCTGGTAAAAATGACTCTCAACTGTTACGCATCTTCTTAAACAACCCGTCGCAAACCAAACAGGTCTCAAAAATGTTGAACGACCCACGATAAACAAAAAAATAAACCAAAACAATAAAAAAGGGGAGAGCAGATTGCCTGCCCTCCCCTTTTTGCTGTTCTTCAGCAGTACTGCCTGCTTATTTGACCTCTTCAAAGTCTGCGTCAACGACATCATCATCGTCATCGCCACCGCCAGTCGAGCCACCGGCTCCTGCTGCACCTGCGGCTCCGGCACCACCTGCTCCACCAGCGGCACCCCCCTGATCCTGAGAGGCCTGAGCATACATCAACTCGGCAAGCTTATGTGAAGCCTGAGTCAGGTTGTCAGTTGCAGTCTTTATTGCCTCAAGCTCATCTGTTTCCAAAGCTTTTTTGAGGTTTTCGATTTCACGCTCAACATTGCTCTTGGTTTCAGCATCAACCTTGTCGCCCAGCTCGGTCAAACTCTTCTGGGTCATGTGAATCATGGAATCGCCATTATTTTTGGCTTCCACAAGCTCTTTTCGTTTTTTATCCTCATCCGCATGCAGCTCGGCATCCTTTTTCATTTTTTCGATCTCTTCCTCGCTCAGACCGGAAGATGCCGTAATCTTGATGGACTGTTCTTTGCCGGTCCCCATGTCTTTGGCAGAAACATGAAGAATACCGTTGGCATCAAGATCAAAAGTTACCTCAATCTGCGGCACACCACGCGGGGCCGGAGGAATATCTGCCAGTTCAAAACGACCTATGGTTTTATTGTCAGAGGCCATTTCACGCTCGCCCTGCAGAACATGAATGGATACCGCAGGCTGATTATCGGCAGCTGTAGAAAAAACCTGGCTCTTCTTTGTGGGAACCGTGGTGTTTTTCTCAATCAGTTTGGTCATCACGCCGCCAAGAGTTTCAATACCCAGGGACAACGGAGTAACATCAAGCAAAAGAACATCTTTTACATCACCTTTTAACACGCCGCCCTGAATCGCAGCGCCAATGGCTACAACTTCATCGGGGTTAACACCCTTGTGCGGATCTTTACCAAAAATCGCTTTGACTTTTTCCTGCACCTTGGGCATGCGAGTCATACCGCCAACCAGAATAACCTCATCAATGTCAGAGGCCGTGATACCGGCATCTTTAATAGCGGTCAGACAGGGAGCTTCGCAACGATCAATAAGGTCTTCAACAAGAGACTCAAGCTTAGCCCGGGATAATTTAACATTGAGATGTTTAGGGCCGGACGCGTCTGCGGTAATAAAAGGCAGATTAATATCTGTTTCCATGGCGGTAGAAAGCTCTTTCTTGGCCTTTTCGGCCTCTTCCTTGAGCCGCTGCAGTGCCATTTTATCACCACGCAGATCTACACCCTGCTCACGTTTAAACTCATCAGCAAGCCAGTGGACGATCCGCATGTCAAAGTCTTCACCGCCAAGAAACGTGTCACCATTGGTTGATTTAACCTCAAAAACGCCGTCACCGATTTCAAGAACCGAGACATCAAACGTACCGCCGCCAAGATCAAAGACAGCTATTTTCTCTTCACCCTTTTTATCAAGCCCATAGGCAAGAGATGCGGCTGTCGGCTCATTAATAATCCGCTGGACGTTCAGACCGGCAATCTTACCTGCATCCTTTGTCGCCTGACGCTGGGCATCGTTAAAATAGGCAGGGACAGTCACAACGGCATCAGTGACAGCCTCACCAAGATATTCTTCTGCGGTCTGTTTCATCTTGCCAAGAATCATGGCAGATATTTCCGCGGCAGAATAATTTTTGCCGTCTACCTCAACCATGGCATCCCCGTTTGGGCCTTCCACGATATTAAACGGACTGACCTCAACCGATTTTTTTACCTCAGCATCAGTAAACTTCCGACCAACAAGCCGTTTGATGGCAAACAGTGTTTTGGTTGGATTGGTTACGGCCTGACGCTTGGCTACCTGACCAACAAGACGTTCGCCATTATCGGCAAACGCAACAATAGAAGGTGTTGTACGGTTCCCCTCGCTATTTTCAATAACTTTAGGTTCCCCACCGTCCATAATTGCAACACAAGAGTTGGTGGTGCCCAAATCTATTCCAATTATCTTTCCCATGATTATATCTCCTGTCTCCTTTATTTATACAGTACAAAGACTGTTCATATTTTATTTATTATCGCTTTTCTACAATGCGCATGAAACGGCTGTTGTCAAGCCAGTTCCGGCAGATACGAAGATTTTTTCACTCTTCCGGGCCACTTGAAACCACAACCTGCGCATGCCGTAAGACCCGGTCCTTAAAAACAAAACCTTTAGCAAACTCCTGAATAACATGATTTGCCGGTATTTCATCGTGAGCTTCCATGGTCAGAGCGTCCATTTCCTCAGGATTAAACGGCTGACCGACGACCTCAATAGGCTTCACATTAAACCGCTCAAGCATTGAGGCTAAACCTTTTCGGGTAAGATCAACACCGGCGAGCATGGCTTCAAGTTTCTGTTGGGGGTCACCACCCTCCACACTGCCCTGCTCAAGAGCACGGTCAAGATTATCTACTGTTGTTAACAGTTCACGCAGGATATTCTCTCCTGCGTATTTGAGCAGTTTTTCTTTGTCCCGCTCCATGCGCTTTTTGAAATTATCAGCATCAGCTGCTACACGCAGCATCTTTTCACGAGTTTCCTCAAGCTCCTTCAGTAGCGTATCAATATCAGGCCCTTCATCAGCGGCCTCTACCTGCTCCTGCTCAAGAACTTCCTCAACTTCAGGATTTTCCTCGTCAAGATCGGAATTTTTTTTCTCGTCAGTCACTTATGCTCTCCTTAAAATGAAAATTTTCAATCTCTTCTTTCAGACAAACCAGCACGACCGGACCATGTCGGCCAGCCACAACGAAAAATGAAAGTTCGCAGCTGCGGCCTGGTACATCAGGAGCCAATGACAACTTTCATAAAAATAAAACAATCAAATCTGGACGAACAATAAGTATGGGAATTTATGGTGTCAAGGGAGGGAAAAGGAAATACCGATGTCACCCGGACCAGGGCAGCATCGGTATGAAAGAAAAATTTTTTTCTGCGTTCAGGCAGAGGCTAGATACTGCTTAATGGCGGTAGCTATTGTTTTGAATATTTTAATGAATTCTTCCTCGTTTCGCTCAAGCAGGGTAATACGAAAGCCCTGCAGGCTGGTTGCAAACGAAGATAACGGCACCACACACACACCTGTTGAACCAAGCAGGTAATAGACAAAGCGTTTATCCAGGGACACGTCAGGACCGCTGACCATATTCTCCACGGTTAAGCGAACCTCATTATTTTCTATGGGCAGGCTTTGGGTGTCGGTCAGTAACCCTTCTTCAAAAGCGGCACTCATATAAAAAGCACCGTTTGTCCGGTTCACAAGAATACCTTTGACATCCTTTAAAATATCATAGGCAATGTTTGAATACTTTTCATATCGGCTGATACGCTCGTTGAGATAATTGTTGTATTCAGGATGACTTTTAATCTTGGGCAGAACAAGCTGGGGCAACGTGGTCGAGCAGACTTCAACCATCTTGGCATTAAAAATTGAGTTTATATATTTTTCAAACAGAGGATCATCATGTCCGTTATATACCTCTATCCAGCCACAACGGCCGCCGGGCCAGGGCATTTCCTTGGAGAGGCCACGCATGGAAATAGCCGGAACCTTTGTGCCGATAACAGTCGCCAGTGGAACAGATTTTGTGCCGTTATAGACCATGTTCTGATAGACTTCGTCACAGATGATAAATAAATCATTTTTTTCTGCGATTTCGACAATGGCACGTAAAATATGCTCCGGATAGACAGCCCCGGTCGGATTATCCGGATTAATAATCAGGATTCCGGCAACAGCCGGATTATATTTGATATGGTTTTCAATATCGCCAAGATCGGGATACCAGTTGTTCTTGGGATCAAGAATATAGGTTACCGGTCTGTCGCCGGCATGGGCTGCTTCTGCCGAAGAATGGGTTGTATAGCTTGGAGTCGGCACGATGACCCGGGCAGTACGTTTTAAAAACCCGAATATTTTTGAAATCGCATCACCCAGGCCATTAAAAAAAATAATGTCCTCAGGAGTAATCTGCGCACCGCCAAGCGCATTGGTTTCCCTGGTGATATATTCACGGGTCGTAAGAACACCTTTGGTTGGTGAATATCCATACGATGCGTCTTCCTGCGCGGCACCGGCAACAATATCTTTCATCCAGCCGGGAATAATTTCACCCTTGGCCACCGGATCGCCGATATTCTCCCAGTTCACCCGAACTCCGAGCGCCTGCAGCTTCATTCCCACATTGACGATATTGCGAATCTCATACGTCAGCTCGCCAGCACCGATATGGACAATATCCGTACGCATTAAAAAAACTCCTTTTTCCGGACATCAGCCGGTCTTAAGAATAGAAAAACAAGACAAGCTTGCTCATTACCACAGCAAAGAAAGACCGTCAACTTGTTGGGAGCGAAACTGAAATTTTTTTAACAAATTGGAAAGAAACGCCAGAAAGAATCACAGTATGTGAGAATAACAAAAAGGGCTACTCCTGAACAAGTCAGAATAGCCCCTTATAACAGTAAGTAGGAATCTTTAAAAAAGAATCAGTTCGTCCATACTCCATTTTCCAGCCTGATCGTTTGCTGGCTGGAAGAATGAATAGCTGAAGGGGTCATCCCTGACCCTCCATCTGAGCCGGAGGAGTCCTTTCCCTGCTTCATTTCTTTTAAGAAATGATTATTGTCAGCAAGATATTCCACCTCAGAATCCTTACGGAAGGATTTAACAGATTTACTCACCCCTTGGGATGAAAGAAACCTTGTTTGTTTATTAAAGGTGTAAACCGTATCATTAATAATGATCGTTTTATTATTGAAATTAATGGAATTAAAGTATCCTTGTTCATAATCAATACTCTCAGAGGCTCTATTTTCTTCAGCTTCAACAGAACTCAATATCCCCGCAGTCAATAGGATCAAGCAGGAAAAACACAAAGCTGAAATAAATAAAAATCCTTTTTTATCAATACATTTATTCATATTCTGACACTCCTGGCATACAGCCTTATTTAACTTCTTTCCAGAAATAAAACCCTTCCGTTTCAGCTGATTCTTGAACTGGTATAATTTTACCAGTTGAGGAACTCATATGTTTGGTCTCCGTATCGCCTGGGTTGCCTTGACCATCACCATTATTAGTGATAACGGGATTGCTTAAATGACCTGAATTACCAGTATCTCTAACAATAAAAGGTCCCGGATTCTCCGAACCAGGAGCAGGGTCTGTTTGATTATCATCGGGCGTAATTGCCCTGTCACCATTGACATCAAGAACTTCTTTAGTACCCATACCGCCAGTGTGTGCATCTCGCTCATTCAGGAAGGAGAATAAGCCACCGGAGCACTTGTTCCCCTCACGCATAAACGAGACTGTTATCGCATTGTTGTTCCGTATAATAGTGTCATCAGTCACCCGTTCCCCAAGGTCACGCCCGCCCGGATCTGGAACCGGACTCTGACATTGCCACTGTTTATACAGATCCGAGTTGGGATCAGTCGACTTTCTTTCAAAATCACAACAAACAAAGGCAGCATGATTATTGGCGGCATTATCTGTTAACCTGCCTGGCAGGTCAAAATACCAGCCTAAATTTGCTTCAGGCACTGAAAAATATTCGTCATTACCATCTCCATCAACATCAACCTGTTGATTAAACACATGATGGGCAGGTGGAAGATGATTGGATTGTACCAGGTCCCAGTTTCCTTTGTAATTAGAGGGTACCCTGAAATACCCTGTCCCCCAGGCAAATGTGAGATTACCCTCACACCAGATTTCCTGTCGCAACAAGGTGTTCACCATATTGCCCCCAACGTCAGTCAGGGTCCAGTTGGATAGTTCAGCGACGGGCGGAGTAACAGTTGTGTTATCAATTCTTGCGCCCAGATAGCCGGTATCAAAAGCATCAGGTGCCCAATCCCAAATACCATAAACAGACTGTGTATCCACATTACCTAGATCAGCCATGCCCAGATATTTTCCTGTGCCAAAAATAACCATATAACCAGTATGCGACTGATGTCTCATAACATCCGGGGCACCCGTTATGGCCTGGTGTGATCCGGCTGCAAAAAGCGGTTTTGGGATTGCTCCAGCGGCCAGACAATGGTCCGTGCTGTCACCACCATCACAAAAGGCAA
>JALXCX010000186.1 GCA_026990725.1 Desulfobulbaceae bacterium | reverse complement strand
TGTTCCGAGTAAGCGGCCAAGCATCTCGATTTTCTCACACAGTTCATCACAGGGCATATCATCAATTTTAGCATCCAATAAATCGGCACGAACAGTGGTGCTCAAACCAAGCCGCTCAAGTACCTGGACAAGAAATTCCAGTCGCAGGGTCCTGCCTGTATAATCACCACCTCCACCGGCAAATCGAAGCTGGCAGTAATTTGTCCGGATATCTTCACTACAATGGGCATCGACCAACGTAAAATGATACCCAAAGCGCATATTGAGATTTAAATAATCGTCACTTATTATGGCATAGGAGGCAAAATCACCGGAATTCTGGGTGGCCACTCCTCCAGCCAGGGCAATGTCGTCAAATGACTTCCAGTCAAAATGTGAATGCGCTTCCCAATGAACCCCGGGGTGGCTTAGCCCTTTCCACAATGCCACAAAAGGAGGAGAACATATCCGCGAGACATCTATCAAGTCATCATCCAAAACATCAGCACAAAGCCCGCCCCCAACGTCAAGAATGTTTACCTCAAGAGGAAGCTCTGTCATCAGTTTTCTACACTTCCCAGCTCGCCCTGAGATCTTATCTCCAAGGGAAAACATCGCCCGCACGGCCTTCTCATGGGTATAACGGATAATATCGTGCATAGACCTGCAGGAACTCGGTTGAAAGCTATCAGCAACCGGGTCTACCAGTTTAAGAGGGGTGATAAAACCAAGTATTGATTTAAGCTTTTTAAAATAAGGGGTTTCATCTTTATCACTGCGGGATTCTCCCTTTTGGAGCAAGAGTTCTACTCTGCCGGGATACACGGCACAACCATCGGCATCAAGAGTCACTTCCTGGCCATGTGGCAGAACAGTACCCGCGTCTTCTGCACTGACCAGTAATGGCACACCAAATTCACGGCAAACTGTCGCAAAATGGCCGGCAGCCGAGCCTTTTTCGGCAACGACTCCGGCAAGATTGTTAATCAGGCGAACCAGCGACGGAGGCGTACTGCGTGTGACCAGAATGGCTCCAGGTTCAAGATCCTGTAAATCTCTTCCATCGGCCTGGTACACCTTGCCGCAGGCTGCTCCACCAGAGGCTTTTTTCCCCCCATCCAGAAGGGCGGAGATGTTCTGCGCAAGCGTTTGCTCAACTGTATTTTGGGGTACCGCCTGCCGGTGCAGCGGTCTTGC
Organism: Desulfobulbaceae bacterium; assembly: GCA_026990725.1. Lineage (GTDB taxonomy): Bacteria > Desulfobacterota > Desulfobulbia > Desulfobulbales > Desulfobulbaceae > Desulfobulbus_C. The sequence goes on along the minus strand of JALXCX010000186.1, from coordinate 19,870 downwards.
CTGTAACAGGTACAGTGTATTGTTTGAGTTGACTGCCCATTCAATATCCTGAGGATGTCCGTAATACTTCTCTATTTTTTGCCCCCAGGTGGCAAGATGTACCGCCGTTGCATCGGAAAGTGAAAAAGTCTGCTCTTCTTCCGGGCTGAGTGGTCTTTCTAGAACTCGGCCATCCTCCAGGAGAAGCTTTGTCTTTTGCAGACCTTTTCGTTTGTCAATAACCTGAGATAGATCATCACGAAACAAATAGACATCAGCTGTAGACGCTCCACTCACAAGCATTTCCCCAAGTCCGTAAACGCTGTGAACAGCAAGCTGTCCGCCTCCGGTTGTACTGGTCGGATCAACCGTGTAAATAACGCCGCTTTTCTCCGCTGCAACCATGGCCAGCACCAGAACAGCCAACGGCGTTTCTTCATCACTCAGCCCCACTGTGACACGGTAAAACAACGCCTCAGGTGTGTATTTTGAGGCAAGGACTTCCAGGTAATCAGCAAAAACACTCTCACGGCTGACTCCAAGGGCTGTATGATACTGTCCCGCAAACGAATGGTCACCATCCTCACTGACAGCCGAAGATCTCACGGCAGTAAAAACGGGATGCCCCAGTTCTTTTTCCATTTGGTCATAGGCTGCAAGGATTTCCCTGCCAACCAGAGGGGGAATCTCGGACGATCTTATCAAAAAAGTAAGTTGATCAGAAACCTTCTGCAATGACTCCTGATTCTCAATATCAAGGGAGGCCAGAAGGGTATTAACAGGCTCACGAAGCTTATTATGTTCGATTAATGCATAGTAAGCATTTGTTGTCACAGAAAAGCCCTTTGGGACAGGAGCTTTAAGATCATTTTGTAAAATTGCGAGATTATGTGCTTTATTTCCGGTTTGACAAGGATCAGGTATGGGATCAAGCGGGAGAACATAGGGAGGGATGGAAGCTTGCTCAGGAGCAGCAAGCATAAACCTTATATAAAAATCAAACTTTTTAAAATAGGCTGACAGCGTTGCCGCGTCCGCAGGATTCATCTGCCCCAGGCTCTCAACCATGCTCTGCACGGCAAAGGAAAATTCTTCATACTTTTCACAGATTGCGGCGCAGTCTTCACGCTTGCCATCATGGTACAACACTTCAAACTCGGCCATAAGATCATGGCTGAGCCCATCCTGCTCAAGCAGGGTTTTAAAGCTGTCATACGTCTGCCTGAGCATTGCACCGGGGGCAAATATCCGGTACGACCAATGTCTGAACAAAGTATTTAACAACATAGCCCTTCCTTATTTTTTCCCGTGGACAGTCTCTCTTGCAAGCGACAACGAGGGAACAGCATTCTACAAATACTCACGTAAAATGATCATAGCCCTGATAAGTAATACTGCGCTCACGGGCCTGATCCTTTACAGAATCCGCAATCAGAACGACCCCGCTGCCCTCAACAATAGTTCCAACGGGATATATCGTCCAGCCATGCTCAGCTGCCAGGCTTGACAAAACAGGCGTGTCAGCTGGTGAAGATGTAAAAAGCATCTCATAATCCTCGCCGCCAGAGATCATCCATTGCAGAGAATCACGTTGTTCAAGAATTTTCGCTACACTCTTTAAAAGTCCTTGTCCTGGAATCTGATCCGCAACAATCCTTGCCCCTACGTTACTCTGCCTGCAAAGATGTGACAAGTCCGTTGCCAGGCCATCGGAAAGATCCATCATGGCATGCACTCTACCGCTTTTTGCAAGCGCCCCAGCCAGCTCAACACGGGCCCTGGGGTCCAGATGCGCCTGTAACAACGGCTTAAAAGAGGTTGAATCAGCGTTTTCCCCTGCCCTAAACAGATCAAGGCCCGCAGCCGCCCTGCCCAGAAAACCTGAGACCCACACTACGTCACCGACCCTGGCACCATGTCGGTAAAGGACGTGCTCAACTGCCATTTCCCCGATGACAGTAACAGTTAACACTACTTTGCCGGGACTGCAGACAGTATCTCCACCAAGCAGCATGCAGCCATAATCAGAGCAGGCCTGCAAAAGGCCCTGCGTCAGTTCGTCCACCCATTTTTCAGAAAAATTCTCAGGGAGTCCCATTGAAAAAAAGACAAAACAGGGACGTCCGCCCATGGCCGCAATATCACTAACGTTAACAGAAATTGCCTTACGACCAAGAAGTGCGGGAGGATGCCAGCAGAGATCAAAATGGACTGATTCAACAAGTGTGTCCATGGTAACAAGCCAGACAGTTTTGTTGTTTTTTTTAATGACCGCGCAATCATCGCCAATGCCCTGCAAAACATCTTCCGGCAGTGGACCGGTGAGTCGGCGAATCCGTTCTATGAGTTCACGTTCCTGCATTGATCTCCAAACTCCTCTGGATAGTAGGTGGGCAAATATCTGGTCAATAAATTCCGGACTTCTACACCATCAGCACATTTCAGGGCAAGTACACCTAGTTCGGCCAGCTGCCGGGAACAGGAATGGCGGAGCAAACGTTTCACGTGGGGGATGGCCGAAGGTCTCATGGAAAGTTCATCAACACCAAGACCTAAAAGCACGGGCGCCGTAACCACATCACCGGCCATCTCTCCACATATGGCAACCTCTATTCCCTGGGCGTGTCCGGCCGAAACCGTCTGACTTATCATCCGCAAAACCGCAGGGTGGAGGGGTTCATACATGTGGGCCACAGATTCATTACCGCGATCAATAGCCAGGGAATATTGAATAAGATCATTTGTGCCGATACTGAAAAAATCTACTTCCGCAGCAAGCGTATCTGCCATGACAACAGCACTGGGAACCTCGATCATGATGCCGATTTCAACATCAGGGTCAAAGGGAATATTGGCCCGCTCAAGGCCTGCCATGACCTCCTGAAGCAGGTGTTTGACCTGTCGCAATTCATTAAAGGACGAGATCATTGGTAAAAGAAGACGCAGCCGTCCGTGCACCGAGGCTCGCAACATGGCCCGTAACTGGGTCATGAGCAGTTCCGGTTCTTTTAAAGAAAACCGTATTGAACGCAAACCAAGGGCAGGGTTTCGCTCATATTCCAGACTGAGATCGCTGTTCCTGATCCGGGCGGCAAACTTATCCCCACCCACATCAAGCGTCCGGATAGTCACGGGATCCGGGGCAAGGCCTGCCAGCAACTTGCTGTACCCGGCACACAGGGAATGCTCATCAGGAGGTTCTGCCTGCTGGAAATAGTCAAATTCTGAGCGAAACAGACCGATACCTTCTGCTCCATATTTTTGTACGGCCTGCATTTCATGCAGGACTTCAATATTTGCTGACAATCGGATCCGCAGACCATCCAGTGTTTCTGAGGCAAGATGAATGTATCCAGCCAACTCATCAGAAAAGACCCTGTGCTGACGCCTGTACTCTGAAAATTGTTTCTGCTGATCCCTGGTGGGCGACAGATAAACCCGGCCGGAAAAGCCATCGAGAATCACTGTTTCGCCAGTGGTACATTTTGAGGTTATTTTATCAAGTCCTACCACGGCAGGGAGCCCGAGCGATCTGGCCACAATAGATGTATGCGAGGTCAGGCCACCTTTTTCCGTTAAAAATCCCAGCACATTGTTCGCCTGCATTCTCAGGGTGTCCTCAGGAGAAAAATCGTCACTGACGACAATTACAGGTTTATCCGTTGCACTCAGCAGGTCCTGTTGCTGACCGGCAAGCTGGCCAAAAATAAGGCTGACCACATATTCTATATCGGCAAACCTGTCTTTTATATAGACGTCCTGAATTCGATCAAATTTCGCCCTGATATCACCAAGAATATGCGACAAAGCCCACTCCGCATTCAGACCATCCTGCTCAATCAGCGTGATGGTCCCCTCAATAATCATTGCGTCCTGAACCATCTGGATATGTGAATCAAGAATAGAAAGGGCCTCGGCAAATCCTTTGGAAAACTGGTTCTTCAGCTCAAGTAACTCTTTCTCTGCCCGGGTAACAGCTGCCTGAAACCGCTCAACCTCAGCAGGCAGCTCGTCGGTCTGCAAGGTATATCGCCTGGTTTTCTCCGGATGATGATGAACAACAACGACCTTGCCCACAACAATACCTGGAGAACCGCAAAGCCCATAAAGGGTCTGCTGATCATGAACAGCGGAGGGTTTATGGGATGTACGCCGCCTCTTAAGGGTCATCAGTTCGGGCAAGTAATGATTTAAGGGCCTTCAAGACGGTCCGGGCATCAGCTCCATCAGCCGTGACCACAACCTGACTGTCCTGAAGAAGAGCAAGACTCAGGATGTCGAGTATTGACGAACAGTCTACCTGGCCATTCTCAGCCTTGAGTTGTACAACAGAGTCGTGGGCAGAAACAATTTCAGCAATTTTCGTCGCAACACGACAATGAATCCCTTTGGGGTTTTTTATACAGCAGTTAACAGACTCAATACTCATTTAACCAGCCGTAAACCGTTTTTCTTTTTGGATTGTTTCAAAGGATCAACTGATATTTCCGTATCAAAAGATACCGCCTTGACAAAACGTTCCTCACCGCCCATGGTAAAAATTTCCTTGCCGGTGAACTGTTCCAGCCTCAGGGTCCAGGTAAGGGATTGCACCGGAACAGTAAGAATACTCATGCGCACATGCCACCATTCGTCTTTGCGGGTTTCATCTCGTTCAATTGCAGTCACCAGGGCGTAGACCAGCATTTGGGGTTCTTTGGCAACCAACAGGACCAGATCACCGGGTTCGGTCGTCTCCTTGAACTGGACATGTTCTTTGAGTTCCGCAATAAGCTCTTCCATTTTAAAAAACCTCGATTTTTATTTGCAAACAATTAACGGACAGGTTCTGTCAGCACGACAGCGTCAAAAACACATTCACCAGGGGCCGTGTACCCGCGAACGCTCTTGGCCTTAAATGTTCTTAACCCATCCAGCAAAGGAAGGACAACCTGACTGATCCAAATCTTCCTCCTGTTGTCGGCTTTACTATCCCGAACAGTAAGAACACTTCCTCCCCACAAGACTAATTCTTTCAAAGAATCAATAATGGCGGAAGTACTGGCAAAAAAATGCAGGTTGGCAGGTGCGGTCATTCCGGTATCAACAGCGCGAAAAACCGTGTCGTTAACAAGTTTTTGTCCGCGGCCTGTGAGTAACTCTTCAAGCTGCTGACGGCTATCGGCAAGCAGTAAAAAATTGCCAAGAATCGCATACGAGGGCTGCATTAATCCCTGGCCAATCATAACGGATACCACAGGAACACCATGAATTTTATCACGCCGGAGAATAAGACCTGAAAGATTCTTTTCTATTATTTCCTCTACCTGTTCCGGATTTTTTAATTCCAGAGAGCAGAGAATACTTGGAACAGGGAAAAAACCCGACGTTCTGATCCGGGTAACATTCAGGCCGAACTCCTGACCAAATAATAAAAGAAACTGCCCCATTTCAAGACCGGTTCGCTCTTTCAGCCAGGAGTTGAGCTTAACAGCGCCCAACATCTTATTCCCACTTCCCTGATGAACAATGCTTGACCACCAGCCATTGAGATCAAGCCAGTTACTCCAGAAGTACACTACCAGATCCGAGGGGATTGCAGCTAACCTGTTGTTCCATGCAGGCGGCCTTGATGACCATGTTTTTTGTAAAGGTGTCAGACGCTCCGGTGCAAATTGAATAATGCAGATAAGCTGCTGTCTGTTCTTCTTGGTGGAATGATACAGGGCCATTCTTCTGAATCCTGAAAGCTCTGGATCCCTTTTCGAAGCGTCTGTGGGCCAAGTCAAGAGCTCTGAGGAGAGAAATGGCGCCAGCTGAACAAGATCTGCATACAGAAAAAAATCATCACCCCGATATCGTTTTCTCAACTCAGTATAACTGGAATTTGTGATTAACCCTGTCTGTTCCTGAACCACATGCTGCAAAGTAAGATCAATACTTTTTTCTATGGTCAAACGCCCCATGGAAACGACAAGATGGCCATCAAGAAGAGCAAAATAAAAAAAGCCACCGCTGTCCAGTTCAAGTTTCTGGATTATGCGGCCTCGATAAGGAATTCTTTGAACCTGCCCCTTAAGCCAGGCAACAGTGGTGAGCAGGGCCGTAACGATTTGCGTGGAACGTGGTGTTGCAACCATGAGAACATGCTCGGCCACTCCCTGGTTTTTCGTTTGTGCTGTTTCGGAACGGTCAACCGGGATCAGGGAAAAGACAACCCGGCCGCCAAATATTTTTCTGCATAAAGGATTGGTCAGGCAATCAGAAACCGCCCGGATCTTTTTTTCAAATTGCTCACGGCTCCTGGCTGAGACCTCCAGTTGCTCCAGAACATACGGCCAGCCAATAGATGTCAGATTCTGACCAAATCTTGAAAGGAAAAATTCATGGGTGAGCTCAGATAAATCGGCCACATCAAGCATCAAGACGCAATCTTTCGGTACCAGCTCCAGAGGGTCACTGGCAGGAATCTGATGAAAAAACACCAGAGATAGTAATCCGGCCAAAAGAACAACCGGGAGGAGCAGGTAAACAAGACGTTTCATCTATCCTTCCAATAATTTTCAGAATACATACCTGCCAACAGTTGAATACTTACCTGATTACATGTAAAGATTTTTTTTAGACAGACCACTACATTAGATGAGGCTCTTGCAGCAGATGGCTGCTCCAGGCTGGCCGGCCATTTATCCAGCAGAATTCTTCACCTTGCCCACCTGACTCTATCACCAGCAACAAGAAGTGAACTGTTTAGTTATTGTTTCTCACGTCCGACCCAAAACATATTGTTTTCACAGTAAAATCTAATGAAAAAAAAGAGATCCGGCAGCTTACCCTTGCCTAATAAGCTCATTTCTGTTAATAATATATGATTGTTTATTGCGATTTTCGTCGCTCTAATTCCCCACTGAAGACGTTATCTGGCAGGGGTTTTCAATCTACATAACCACTCTAACAAACTCTAACTCAACAGGATAACTGTACCATTGAAAACAAAAATTTTAGTTGCCAATCGCGGAGAAATTGCTATCCGGATAATTCGGTCAATTCAAGAGCTGAATTATGAAGCCGTGGCTGTTTACGAGACTCCAGACAAAAATTCCAGCCATATTCGAATTGCCAACGAAGCCATCTGGATAGGAAACGGACCCCGAAGTGACTATCTTAATATAGACAAAATTATCCGGGCCGCCCAAAAAAGCGGTGCCAAAGCGATTCATCCCGGATATGGATTTCTTGCTGAAAATGCCGATTTTGCCAGAGCCTGCGAAAAAAATGACATTATTTTTATTGGCCCATCCTCAGATGTCATTGACAAACTTGGCAACAAGGTCATGGCCAGGCAGATTATGGCCGACGCAGACATCCCCATGGTCCCCGGAACTAAGAATCTTAAACAAGGCGATGAGGGACTGAAGGAGGCTGTGGCGTTTGGCAAAAAATACGGCTACCCAATTATGCTTAAAGCAACTTCCGGCGGCGGCGGCCGGGGAATCAGGAGAATTGAGCAGGAAGAAGACCTTGCAGAACAGTACCTCATAGCCCGTTCTGAGGCCCAGGCAGCTTTTAATGATGATTCTGTTTACCTTGAAAAAGTTGTAGTCCGTCCCAAACATGTCGAAGTGCAGATTATTGCCGACCATACCGGAAACACGGTACACCTGGGCACCCGAGATTGTTCTATCCAGCGGCGCAACCAGAAATTAATCGAAATAGCCCCTGCTTTTCATTTAACCACGCAACAAGGCGACTCAATCTGTAAAACGGCTGTTAAAGCGGCAAAGGCAGCAAATTATTTCAATGCCGGAACCGTAGAATTTCTGCTGGCAGATGACGGAAATTTTTATTTCATGGAGATCAACACCAGACTTCAAGTGGAACACACTGTTTCTGAAATGATCACAGGTATTGACATCGTTCGAACCCAGATAAAATTGGCCCTTGGCAAGGATCTGCTCTTTGCCCAGGATGAAGTACAGCTGCGTGGCCATGCCATTGAACTTCGGATTAACGCTGAAGACCCAAAGAACGATTTTATGCCTGAGGGTGGAAAAACAGTTTCCGTGTATCGATCTCCAGGCGGTTATGGTGTGCGTCTTGATGGCTTTTGCTACCAGGGATTCATTATTCCGCAGGTCTATGATTCGCTCCTTGTTAAGCTGACAGTCTTTGGCTGGTCATGGAATGAAACGGTTGACCGGCTCAGGCGTTGTCTGACAAACTTTGTTATCACCGGCCCCAAAACAACCATCCCCTTTTACCTGAACCTTCTCAACGACCCTGATTTCCAGAAAGGTGATTTTGATACATCGTTTCTTGAGACCCATGAATACCTGCTCGATTACGAAGAGGACAGCAGTGAAGTGAATAAACTCGCCCGATTGATAGCAGAAATTCATCACAAGGGTGAAAATACGTATGCGGCCTGAAATCCGGTACAACAATTGACACAATTATTTTTGAATATAATAGAACAGATCCAACGGATACAGATATGACTCGAATTACCCAGGATATGAATACAGCCACAGTGCTTTCTAATCTCCGCTCAGCTGATGGCTATTATATCACCAACACAGCCAGGGACATGTCCCAGTCTGATTACAAGAATCGAATACTGCTGCACACGGATCTCATGGCTGCGAAAGCCAGAGAAGCAGCCGGGTATTTTTCACTGGAAATTACAGGCGGTGCATCTGTTCATGTCGATATTTTACGAAAACAGGTTGACCCTTTTCTCAAGCTGGAACTGTTGCGGCAGGCCATGCCTGACACCATGTTTCAAACCTTGTGCAGGGGGATAAATCTCTTTGGATATAGACCTTATCCACAAAATGTGATCAGACTGACAGTCCGTGAATTTGCCAAGTACGTCGATGTCTGGCGTACATTTGACTTCATGAACTATATTCCCAATATGCAGGCCGTTTTTGAGGAAGTTGCCAAGGCCGGCAAGCTCAATGAACCCTGCATCTGTTTTTCCACCGGACCAGAGCACACCAACGAGTATTACGTTGGAAAAGTTCAGGAAATTCTTGACGTCACTGGAGAAGATATCATCCTGTGCATCAAAAACCATGGCGGCCTGGGAACTCCACGGCGCATCGGCGAACTGGTGGATGCCATTAAACAGGCATACCCGGAGCTTATTATCCATTACCATGGTCATAATACCGATGGCAATGATATCGGCCGCATCACCGAGGCCATCCTGCACGGTGCCACAATTGTAGATGCCTCAGACCATGCCTTTACAGGTTTTTACGGACCTCCTCCCATTCTCACTGTTATTCAAACCCTGAAAGATCTGGGCAAAACAGCCATCGGCATTGATGAAGACGCCGTTATTGCGACCTCAGACATCATCCGCGACCAACGTCCATTTTACGCACAGTTTGAGGCTCAAATAAAAGGTTTTCTGCCAACAGTACAGATACATAAACTGCCTGGCGGAGCCATGGGGTCAAGTCTTGAGCAGGCTTCAAAAGGAGGTTTTCTTGATAAAATGCCTGATATTCTCCATAAAGAGCTCCCTGAAGTTCAGAAAGATCTGGGAAACTATTGGAGTGTCACACCCGGATCGCAGATACTCTGGACAACAGCCGTAACCAATGTTCTGGAAGGAGACAGATACGGGAATCCTTCAGGAGATCTCAAAAATCTGCTGTTGGGCAAATATGGTCCTTTTCCGTTTTATAAACCGGCTGACTGGATTTTTGAGAAAGTTTTCGGCCCGGACTGGAAAACAGTTGTTGAAGAAGAAGGAGGTGTTGAGGAAATTGAAGATATGGACGTTGAAAAAGAACGGGCTAGTCTTACTGAACAACTGGGATGTGAACCGACAGAACAACAGCTGGTCACCTATTTACAACACCCTAATGATGCTGTGAATTTCTTCAAGTTCGAAGAAGAATTTGGTCAATCATACGTTCTTCCCCCCTCAATTTTTCTGCGCCAGGGAGGCTTTAGCCTGGGTGAGACCCTTAAATTCAAGGATCACGCAGGCAAGGAACACATGCTGGAAATAGGACCGGCGTCGCAGGCCGATGACGGCAAAACCAACGTGTACCTCAATGTTGACCATCATCAACGGGTCTTTTCGTTTGAGCCGGAACAAATACAAGGAAATGAGTCCGTTGCAGCGCTTTCTAAAGAAGAAATTGCCGTTCTTGCTCAAAGCGGTGATATCAGAGCACCTTTTGCTGGAAATATCTGTTCTGTCAACGTGAAAACAAACCAGGAAGTTGCCAAAGGAGAGCAGGTTGCGGTCATGGAGGCCATGAAAATGCAAACACCTCTGGTCTGTGAAGTATCCGGGACTGTCACCTCAATCAACGCGAAAGTCGGCCAGAGCCTCAAACCGGGCGACAAAATTCTAAATATTGAAAAGGACGACAAATAAATCAGTATGGCTGACATCATATCTGTTCAGCACCACAAACAGATATGTGTAGATTGCAAATAATGAAAATATCCTGAACAAACGTTTTTTCAGGGGGCTTTTTCCTGAGCAACTGTCCCAGCGCAAACGAGCGGGATTCAAACCTTTTTACGCCCCAGGACAAACAAAAAAATTTTTTTATTATCACCGGGCTCATTGCATTTGAATCAGATAGTAGATTTTAGTTGCGATGAGCCCTGGTCACTCCCCCTCTTTTCTATTCAATTTTGCCTGTTCTCTGGCTGCCTGAAGCAGCCTGAATATTTCACGACTATGTTTTTTGCTCCGGGTCATGGCAAACAAAAATGCCAGACGTCTTAATGCTTTTTCATCTATTTCCGGTAACTCAAGACTTATATCGCTCACCACTTCAGAAGGCCAATTTTCACTGAGTTCATCCTGCATCTCTTTTGCATTGCGCCTGGCTACAATTGCTTCTTCAATCAAAATATCACGCAAATACTCTATTTCGTGAAACTGCTTCATCTTCGACAAAGCACTCCCCTGCTTCCTGGTAACAAACTCATAGAGCACATCAACGGGTTCTGAGCGAAGCAATTTCGTTATGTATTTAATCTGCCTTTTTCTGGCCCCTCCCTTGAGACTGCGAACCTCCATAATATATTCCAACAACTCACCAGTAAGAGGCAGTGTTTTTTGTTGTGATTCAGGTAGTTCAACCAGCTGAACGACCAGTTTCTCAAGCTGTTTTATTCTTCGTTTCTGTTCAGATCTGCTCAGTTCCATGACACGTCCGGTTTTTTGCTAGAATTCACAAGTACGATATAGTAAAGACGTACTTAAACACAATAAAGGAAAGGCAGAAAGAGAAGATTTCTTCATCCTGCTGATCATAGTACAGTCTTATCAATTTTTTTTGGAGAACCCCATGACGGTGACAACGTTTACCATTACCCAACCGACACAGATTCATTTCGGCCAGGGAATAATCAACACCCTTCCCTCTATTATCAGTGAACTTGGTGGCAGTAAACCTCTTGTTGTCATGGACCCGGGCCTTGTCAGGGCAAACCAGGACAAACCAGTTACAAAGCCCCTGACCGCTGCTGGGATTGATTTTATTCTCTACGACAGGGTCGACCCGGAACCCGGCCTCAAGCTTGCCGACCAGGCTGCGGAACTGGCAAAACAAAACAACTGTGATTGCGTTATCGGCGTAGGCGGAGGCTCGGCCATGGACGTTGCCAAGGCCGTCTCGATATTGCTGACAAATGGTGGCAAAGCCGTTGATTATATAGGACTTGGGAAAATAAAAAAAGCTGGTGTCCCAAAAATCATGGTTCCGACGTCTTCAGGGACAGGCGCTGAAGTAACGTTCACGGCCGTCTTTATCAACGAGGAAACAGGATCCAAGGCCGGCATGAACGGTGATCCGCTTTATCCTGAAGCCGCTATTCTGGATCCGGCCCTCACCCTCAGTCTTCCTCCCCATGTCACTGCGGCAACCGGTATTGACGCAATGACCCATGCACTGGAGGCGTATACGTCCACACAGGCCCATAAAATTTCAGAAATGTACTCTCTTGAGGCTATTGGTTTGATAGTTGATAATATTCGAGAGGCGTATGCTGATGGCCGCAACATGGAGGCAAGATCAAATATGCTGATGGGCAGTCTTCTTGGAGGCAAAGCCCTGGCCATTGCGGGAGTTGGCCTTGTTCATGCCATGGCCTATCCCCTAGGTGGTATGTTTGGCATAAGCCATGGACTGGCAAACGCTGTCCTTTTACCCTACGTGACAGAATACAATCTGATTGGCGAACTCAAAAAACATGCCCTGCTGGCAGAGCTGTTTGGGGTAAACACGGAAAAAATGTCCATGCGGGATGCTGCGGCCGAACTTGTTGAAGAACTACACCTGTTAAACAGCGATCTCAATATTCCAGCTACACTCCAGGAACTCAATATTCCTGCAGATATAATTGAAGAAATGGCTGAAATCGCCTTGACTGTTGCCCGGCCGGTAGAAAACAATCCGAGACAACCCAACAAGGAAGAAGTTATGGCAATATATGAATACGCAATGCTTGGCAGGGGGGAATTCTAGGGATAAACATCAACAACTCGTTATTCAGCCCAAGAAGCAGGTAGAATTGTGAAATCTCTTTTGCCTGCTTTACTTGCTACTGTAACAACGATGCAACCTTGTCCAGGATGCCGCCCGCTGTTTCCTCTTTTGACATCAATGGCAGCTGTTCAATATGTTCCCGGCTGATCAAGGTGACCTGATTCGTCTCCACATCAAAACCTGTTTTTTCGCCCAGGATATCGTTTACCACCATAAGGTCGACATTCTTGTCTTTTAATTTTCGCAAACCTTCTGCCTTGTGATTATTACTCTCTGCGGCAAAGCCCACCAATATCTGGTGTTTCTTTCTGTCTCTGCCAAGACCGGCAAGAATATCCGGATTAACAGTCAGCTCAAGGGAAAGCCCGGACTCGGATTTTTTTATCTTTTCACTGCTTGAATTTTTTGGCCGAAAGTCTGCAACTGCGGCTGCCTTTATAATAATGCTGGAAGAAGCCGCATGCGCCGATACAGCCTCCTGCATCTCCCTTGCTGTTAATACATTGATCAATCGCACGCCGGGAGGCGGAGCAAGACGAACCGGACCGGAAACAAGAGTGACCTGAGCACCCCGGCGTCTGGCTACCCGAGCCAGTGCATAGCCCATTTTCCCGCTGGAACGGTTGCTTAAATACCTTGCCGGATCAATTGGTTCCCTGGTTGGTCCGGCAGAAATCAGGACTTTCTGGCCAGTCAAATCTTTTTCTGAAAACACGGCCAGCAACTCTTCACGAACCTCATCCCACTCAGGCAAACGACCGCTGCCTTTTTCACCGCAGGCCAACATTCCGGAACCAGGTTCTACGACGTGATGCCCCAGCTCTTTCAGCATTGTCATATTTCGCTGAGTCGCGGGGTTTTCCAGCATTTGAGAGTTCATTGCCGGACAAATAATTACAGGAACTGATGAGGCAAGGACTGCTGTCGAAAGGAGATCATCGGCCATTCCGTGTGCCAGCCGGGCCAGAGTGTGCGCTGTGGCAGGAGCTATCAGGAGAACATCGGCTGCTCTTGGCAGATGAATATGTGCCATGGCCTCGCCCTGCCCCTCCCCAAACATATCTGAATAAACCGTATCTGATGTAAGAGCAGCAAAGGTAAGAGAAGAGACAAAGCGGGTAGCTGAGTTGGTCATCATCACAGACACCAGACCACCTTCCTGCACCATGGTACTGACCCAGGCAGCGACCTTAAAGGCGGCAATCGATCCGGTTACCCCCAGAAGAATCCGTCGATTCTTCAGAGTGTAACCATTTTTCATGTCTGCAGTCACAGATACCTACTGAGGAACAGCCTCACCAAAGGGATTAAGACTTGCAGAAGCCGTCTTATCAATAGTTACATACAGGGTCAATTCGCACTTCCCCAACAGGGTGTCAGAGATGACCATCATACAGGTTTTATTTGGTTTTACAAAGGCCAGCATTATTTCTTTTGAAGCGGCCTCGCCGACTAGTTTCCATTTGTTGTCCTGCATGGAACTGATCATAAAATCTTTAACAGAAATAATCTCCAGACGACCTGAATACTTCCAGAGGCCCCCGCGAAATGATTCTGTTTTAATTGTCATGGATTGATCTCGATCCCACTCCATATCTGCGGGAATAATAATATCCTGAATATCATCTGCAAAGCCGGAAACAGGAGGAAGAGCACCATCAGCTGAGGGCACAGAACTTTTTGGAAAAAAAGAATTATCAGCACAGCCAGACAAAAGCAGGGAAAAGGCTATAAGGCAAAACATGAATGAATTAATAATGAACGTACCTTTTTTCATGGGGTGTTTCCTCCGGATTCGTCAAGAATAAGAATGAAATCGTTCTGCGATTTTCGCTGAACTAAGAGATTTCAGTATTGTGGATATTAGCAACATGGTACCTTAAGAGTTCTCTGAGATGCGACCATTTTTTCGAGTGAAATAAAACATCTTTACAAAACAAGCCAGCACTCCACCGACCAAAAACATATCTCAGATGATAACTGTTGTAAAAAAATACTCTTTTATTGTCAACAAACATTGCATCAGGGCGCCATAAATGCTTTGATTCTTCCCCTGTTATCCACTATCTTTTATGATACGAGAAAGGAGCATATTACATGAAAAAAAGGCCCTTGCCCCCCAGCCTGAGCCCCGGTATCAAGCTTATTGATTCACATTGCCACCTGGACATGGATGCCTACAAAGGTCAACTGGACGGCATTTTACAATCTGCTGCAGCGGCTGGCGTCAACAGGGTGATCACCATTGGCATTGATTTGGCCAGCTCCAGAAAAGCTGTTGAAATTGCAGACAAGTACCCTGGTGTTTTTGCAACAGTAGGGATACACCCTCACTCAGCAGAAGAAGCCAATGAAGAAGGCTACACAGAACTCTCAGCACTGGCAGCTAATCCAAAAGTTGTCGGCTATGGAGAAATCGGACTTGATTATGCGAAACAATACGCACCGGTGGACGTACAACAAAAACAATTTGCCAGACAACTAAAACTCGCAAAAAAATTACAGTTACCTGTTATCATACATGACCGAGAAGCACACGAAGACACGCTGAAAATAATTACTGAAAATATGCCATACCCGGCAGGAGGCGTTCTGCACTGTTTTTCCGGAGATTTATTTTTTGCCAAAGAAATCCTTGACTTGGGATTTTATATTTCCATTCCAGGTATTGTTACCTTTAAAAATGCCAATGATATTCAGGAAGTCGCTCAAGCGGTGCCGATGGATCGAATCTTGCTGGAAACTGATGGACCCTTTCTGACACCAGATCCCTGGAGAGGAAAAACAAACAGACCTGATTACTTGCTTTATACTGCAGGAAAAACAGCAGAATTAAGAAATATTACCGTTGACGAGGTTGCCCGGCAAACCACGCTCAATGCAGTAAAGTTTTTTAACCTGCCTAGTACAGAAAGGACTACACTGTGATTTGTACAAATCTGACAACAATTAAAGAAAAGATAATCGTTGCTGCGCATGGATGTAATCGTGATCCAGACGACGTTCGTCTGGTTGCGGTGTCCAAAAAAATGGAGGTCGATCTGATTCAGCAGGCCTGCGATTGTGGTCAAACTCTTTTTGGGGAAAATTATCTTCAGGAAGCAAAAGGAAAAATCAATCAGCTTGACAAGAAGCTTAAATGGCATTTCATTGGCCATTTGCAAAGCAACAAGGCTCGACACGCGGCAGAGTTATTCCAGGTCATCGAAACTGTGGACCGGTTAAAGATTGCCAGGCTTCTTGATAAATACGCAGGGGAGCTGGGGAAAAAATTGGAAGTCCTGATTCAGGTGAATATTGCCGGAGAGCAACAAAAGGCTGGAATTTCCCCGGAAAAAATAAGGGAACTGCTCACAAACACTTCCGATCTGATCAATTTGCAAGTTCGGGGCCTTATGATGATCCCGCCTTTTTCCAGTACCCCGGAAAAAAACCGGCACTGGTTTCGGAAGGTAAAACAACTCTCAGTCGACCTTGCCCAAGAAGAGTTATTCCATAAAAATGAATCTGTAGAATTATCCATGGGAATGTCTGGTGACTTTACGGTTGCCATAGAAGAAGGAGCTACCCTCATACGGGTAGGTACAGCCATATTCGGCCCACGGCCGAACTGAACGGAGAATAAATGAACATCACAATGATTGGCACCGGGTATGTAGGCCTGGTAACGGGCACATGCTTTGCTGAATTTGGCCATCATGTTACCTGTGTAGACAAAATTGAAGAAAAAATAACCCAGCTTAAGGCTGGAAAAATTCCTATTTATGAGCCGGGACTTGACCTGCTGGTTGCAAAAAATGTCCAGGAAGGTCGGCTTACCTTTACAACAAGCCTGGATCAGGCTATCCCGGAGGCTGAGGCTATTTTTATCGCTGTCGGTACTCCAACATCACGTCGCGGAGATGGCTATGCTGATCTTACCTATATATATGCTGCGGCTAAAGAAATAGCTCCTTTTCTCAACGGATACACAGTTATAATTGATAAAAGTACAGTCCCGGTGGGCACAGCCCGACAGGTGGCAAGAATAATTGAAGGAGAAAACCCTGAGGCAGACTTTGATGTAGCCTCCAACCCGGAATTTCTTAGAGAAGGTGCTGCCATCTCTGATTTTATGCGCCCGGATCGGGTTGTTATTGGTGTTGAAACTGAAAAATCAGAAATTGTTCTTCGTGAAGTTTACAAGCCTCTTTTTTTACGAGATACACCAATTGTCAGCACGACTATTGAGACGGCAGAACTTACTAAATACGCGGCCAATGCCTTTCTCGCTGTAAAAATCAGTTTCATCAATGAAATTGCAGCTGTCTGCGAAGCAGTGGACGCAGATGTGTCTGCCCTTGCCAAAGGCATTGGCATGGACGGAAGGATTGGCAATAAATTTCTTCATCCCGGTCCCGGTTATGGAGGATCCTGTTTTCCTAAAGATACGCTGGCTTTAATGCGTATTGTACAGGAATACGGAGAGAGCGTGCGAATCGTTGAGGCGGCAGTGGAAGTCAATGCGGCGCAGAAAGCACGCATGGTAAAAAAAATCAGGGACATGCTGGGCGGGTCAGAATCTGGAAAGACTGTTGCCGTTCTGGGGTTAACCTTTAAACCTGAAACCGATGACATGCGCGAAGCACCTGCTGCTACAATCTTACCTGCACTACTTGAAAAAGGTGCCCACATTAAAGCACATGATCCCAAAGGGATGGAAGAGGCAAAACATTATCTTCCAGAGGGTATTGAATATGTTCAAAACAGTTACGAGGCGTGTGATGGTGCAGATGCTGTTGTGCTCATGACAGAATGGAACCAGTACAGGGCATTGGATCTACAGCGTTTAAAGAAAATAATGAAAAAACCAGTATTTATTGATCTGCGAAACGTTTATGATGTGGAAACAATGAAAGAAGCAGGATTTCACTATATTGGGGTGGGAAAAAAATAATGCTCATACACACCTCACTCCCAGAGAAAACTGAGAGTGAGGTGGCAAAAGCTAACTTCTTCGGGATGATGAGGCCCGTTTAGCCGCTTTCAGCGGATTAATACGAACTTTGACAACTTTGATTTCCGGTTTGGCGTGTGTTGCAAAATTGCAAATACCCAAACGCCATCTTGACGCCGGATTAACATATGTTTTACAGTAGCTTACACTGTCTTCCTCAACTATTCTCTCACAACCTTCACACTTATCAATAACCGCTTGAAAAGGCCCTGCGCTATACTTTGCCGCTTCACTGGTCTGCATTTGAGCAACCTCCTGAAAAAATATAATATTTTCCTTGAATCAGAAAAAAATCTTCCATACAATAGAATTAATTATGCTGGTTAATTTACATTTTGCAAAGTTTAATTTTATAAATTGTATTAAGGCCGCTGTCAACAACTTATCCTGTTTCCAGGACAATATGTTTGGAGTTAGAGAACCATGCCCGTTTATATTTGGAAGGGAGTCAACAGTTTCGGAGAAAAACGCAAGGGGGAAATCGAGGCCGTTAACGAGGCTGCAGCCCTTGGCCAACTTAAAAGATTACGGGTTGACAAACCGAAGATTAAGGAAAAGCCAAAAGATATTTTTGCCAATGTAAAAATTTTTCGCCCCAAAGTATCAGGTAAGGATATTGTCATTTTCACAAGACAGATGTCCACAATGATTGATGCCGGACTACCTCTTGTCCAATGCCTGCAAATTCTTGCCAAGCAGCAGGATAATCCTACGTTCAAAGATGTTTTAACAGACATCCAGGCCGACGTTGAGACTGGTACGACCTTGGCAGACTCCATGCGGAAGCATCCGAAAGTATTTGACAACCTGTATTCTAACATGATTGAGGCTGGTGAGCTTGGTGGTATTTTAGATACCATCCTGACCAGACTGGCCGCCTTTAAAGAAAAGGCAATGGCTCTTCAGAAAAAAATCAAGGGCGCAATGACTTACCCAACTATATGTTTGGCGATTTCCTTGCTTATCCTTGCAGTAATTCTTATTTTCGTTGTACCTGTTTTTACGACAATGTTTGAAGGTTTTGGTTCATCCCTCCCTGTTCCAACTCAAATTGTCGTCAATATGAGTCATTTCTTCACGAGTAGAAAAATGGTCTATTTCATCATTTTCCTACTTTTTTGTGTTTTCTTATTTAAAAAAATCTATAAAACGGAAAAAGGTAGGCTGAAAATAGATGCTCTTCTGCTCAAGTCTCCTATTTTTGGCCCACTTTTACGCAAAGTTGCCGTTTCTAAATTCACCAGAACCCTCAGTACCATGTTGCAAAGTGGTGTACCCATACTTGATGCCTTACAGGTCGTGGCCCGAACGTCGGGTAATAAAGTTATTGAACGAGCAGTGTATCATGTTTCTGACTCTATCGCAGAGGGGCGCCCCATTGCTGAACCACTAGAAGAATCAGGTGTGTTTCCCAACATGGTGGTTCAAATGATTAATGTCGGTGAGTCTGTTGGTGCCCTGGATAGTATGCTTGAAAAAATAGCTGATTTCTATGATGAAGAAGTTGACCAGGCTGTGGAGAACTTAACAGCCATGATCGAACCTTTCATGATGGTTTTCCTTGGCGGCATGATCGGGGGTATTGTTGTTGCCATGTATTTACCGATCTTCAAAATGGCAAGTGTCGTGGGCGGTTAATTACAATGTCAACACTCAGGTGAATTTATGAGCCAAATAACAGATATACTTGCCAGAGAGATACTTGATTCCCGGGGCAACCCTACTATTGAAGTGGAAGTGCTCCTTGAAACCGGGGCCATTGGTCGGGCTGCAATACCCTCTGGTGCTTCTACCGGAAAACGTGAAGCTCTTGAGCTGCGCGACACGACAAAAAAACGTTATAATGGCAAAGGAGTTCTTAAAGCAATCAACAATGTCAACAAGTTCATTACTCCCAATGTGCTGGGCCTTGAATCCACGTTGCAGGTAGTACTAGATCAGACGCTCATTAAACTTGATAATACCGCAAACAAGAAACGGATAGGGGCAAACGCCCTGCTGGGGGTCTCATTGGCAGTGGCCAAGGCCAGTGCTCTAGAACTTGGTTTGCCTTTATCGCAATATATAGGCGGCATTAATGCCAAAGTTCTTCCCGTGCCGATGATGAATATCCTCAACGGAGGCGCACATGCAGATAACAATGTGGATATTCAAGAGTTTATGATCATACCTGCCGGGGCAGAATCTTTTGCCGGGGCCTTGCGGATGGGGGCTGAAACTTTTCATGCCTTAAAAAAAGTGTTGCGCAAAAAAGGGCTACAGACAGCTGTAGGTGATGAAGGCGGGTTTGCCCCTGATCTACGCTCAAATGAAGAGGCCATGCAGGTTATCCTTGAGGGTATAAACGAGGCCGGATATACCCCGGGAAAAGACGTTTTTATTGGTA
>JALXCX010000185.1 GCA_026990725.1 Desulfobulbaceae bacterium | reverse complement strand
ACAATATGACTGTTGACGAAGTGAAGGGCTACTTTAAAAGGCGAGAAGAGGTTCTGCCCTTTTTAAATGAACTTCTCAACGAAAAGATTCTCAAATTTCTGCGTGATGAGGCTGAGCTTATTGAGGTGCCGGCAGAAACCGATGACAAGGAATAGTTCCTGTCAGATTATTTTTTTGCTCCGGGCAGGGTCACTCTTGTCCGGTTTTTTAGTTTGAGGAGCTGATTCATGAATTTTGTACCCATGGTTGTTGAACAGAGTCCCCGGGGTGAACGTGCTTTTGATATTTACTCAAGACTCCTGAAAGAGCGTATCATCTTTCTTGGCACACCAGTTACTGATGATGTCGCAAGTGTTATCATTGCCCAGTTACTGTTTCTTGAGGCCGATGACCCAGGCAAGGATATCACCTTCTATATTAATTCTCCAGGTGGTGCGGTGACAGCCGGTATGGCCATTTATGATACCATGCAATATATTCGTTGTGATGTGGCGACGTTGTGTATGGGGCAGGCGGCCTCCATGGGTGCGTTGCTTCTCGCCGCTGGGGCAGAGGGGAAACGATTTTCACTGCCAAACTCCAGGATTATGATTCATCAGCCCATGGGTGGTTTTCAGGGACAGGCCACAGATATTGATATACATGCCAAAGAAATTTTGCGCATGCGCAGTGATTTAAACAAGATTTTGTCTAAACATACCGGAAAGACCGTGAAAAAAGTACAGGCTGATACGGAGCGGGATAATTTTATGAGTGCCGTTGAAGCAACAAAATACGGTATAATTGATGAGGTTTTAGATCATCGTACGGATATTGAAGAGGAAAAAACTTCATGAGTGATGAAACCCGGAAAGGTGATTCAAAGGGACGTTCCTGTTCGTTCTGTGGAAAAAAATGGAAAGAAGTACAGAACCTGATTGAAGGGCCAGGTGTGTACATCTGTGACGAGTGTATCGATCTCTGTAATGATATGGTGTTACAGTCGGTCAATGAAAGCGATGGGGTTGCTGGTACTCATGACCAGCCTGCTCCTGGCGTTCTTAAACCAAAAGAGATTAATGCGCATCTTAATGAATATGTCATAGGGCAGGAGTATGCCAAGCGGGTTTTATCTGTTGCCGTGCATAATCATTATAAGCGTATTGACCCGCAGGTAAAGGCCTTGGTTGATGATGTTGAATTACAGAAATCAAATATTATTTTAATTGGTCCCACAGGCAGCGGTAAGACGCTGCTGGCTCAGACCCTGGCCAAAGTGCTGAATGTTCCTTTTACCATTGTTGACGCCACAACGCTTACCGAAGCCGGGTATGTTGGTGATGACGTGGAGAATATTCTTGTCGCTCTCCTTCAGGCTGCCGATGATGATATTAAGCAGGCAGAACGGGGAATTATTTACATTGACGAGATCGATAAAATTGCCCGTAAGTCAGATTCGGCCTCTTTGACCCGGGATGTTTCCGGCGAAGGGGTGCAGCAGGCACTGCTTAAAATTATCGAAGGGACTGTTGCCTCAATCCCTCCCAAGGGCGGCCGTAAACATCCCCAGCAGGAGTTAACCAGAATCGATACGACAAATATACTTTTTATTGTTGGAGGAGCGTTTGTCGGGCTTGATAAAGTTATCAAGCGCAGGTCGGGTACGAAAGCTATCGGGTTTGGTGCCAAGGTCGTTAAAGATCAGAAAAAAAGTTTTGGGGACATTCTTGCTGATGTAGAACCGGAAGACTTGTTGAAATTTGGTCTGATTCCTGAATTGGCCGGGCGTTTACCTGTCCTGGCGACCATGAAAGAGTTGACTGAGGATGATTTGATCAGGATTCTTAAAGAACCCCGTAATGCCCTGACCAAGCAGTATAAAAAGCTCTTTGAGCTTGAAGGGATAACTTTAAAATTTACAGAAAGCGCTTTGGAAGCTGTGGCAAAAAAATCCATTGCCCGTAAATCCGGTGCCCGTGGTTTACGTTCAGTCCTGGAAGAGGCTATGCTTGATGTTATGTATGAACTGCCATCGGATGAACAGGCAACTGATTGTGTCATCAATGAGCAGGTTATCACCCAGGGCGAGTATCCTGTAATTCTGTATGCGAATGCAGATTCCCAGAAGAGTGCGTAATATACAGTCCCTTTTGTAGTTATTGAACCGGAGTGTTTATGAGTGAGTTGTCGTCCAGTCGTTACCCAGTTATGCCTTTGCGGGATATTGTTATTTTTCCAGGGATGGTTGCCCCGCTTGTGGTTGGAAGAAAAAATTCCATTAAAGCCCTTGAGCATGCCATGGAAGAAAGATCGCTGGTCTTTCTCGTAACACAGAAAGATGCAGGGATTGATGAACCACAGGAAAAACATCTTTACACTCATGGCACTCTTGCAAGTGTTATGCAGTTGCTCCGTCTGCCCGATGGAACATTAAAAGCCATCGTGGAGGGGAAGCGAAGAGCCCGGATTGAATTGTTTGCAGATGATGCTGATTTTTTCAGTGCTGAAGTTGTCGAGCTTCCTGATAAAGATGCTGATGGGCCTGAACTGCAGGCTTACAGCAGAGAATTGCACCGAACATTTGATCTGTACAGTAAGTCAAATAAAAAAATACCTGCTGAGGTCTTAAAATCTGTTACCTCGATTGAACCACCTTCAAGGCTTGTTGATGTTATTTGTTCTCATCTGCCTTTAAAAACAGATGAAAAACAGGAACTGCTTGAAATATCCGTGCTGCCTGATCGAATCCGCAGAACCCTGGAGATTCTGTATCGGGAAATGGAGTTGTCTGAGCTTGAAAAGACTATCCATGCCAAGGTCAAAAAGAAGATGGCCGAGACCCAGCGTAATTACTATCTGGGAGAAAAAATACGAGTCATTCAGGGGGAAATGGGGCAGGGCAAGGACGGAGATGACCTGGCAGAGCTTGAGCAGGTTATTGAAAAGAAAAAGCTGCCGGAGCAGGTTTTAGCCAAGGTGCGCAAGGAATTAAAGAAACTCAGACAGGCCCCTCCCATGTCCGCAGAAACCACTGTCATGCGTAACTATATAGATACGATTGTCAGTCTGCCATGGAACAAAAAAACTGATGCGACCATTGACATCGAACAGGCTGAAAGCATTCTTGATGAAGATCATTACGGCCTGAAAAAACCAAAAGAACGGATCCTCGAGTATCTTGCGGTGCAGGTTCAGGTTGAAAAAATCAGAGGTCCAATAATCTGTCTTGTCGGCCCTCCTGGAGTTGGTAAGACCTCTGTCTGTAAGTCTATTGCCCGGGCTATGAACCGTCAGTTTGTCCGGTTGTCTCTTGGTGGCGTGCGGGATGAAGCCGAGATCCGCGGTCATCGCAGGACATATATTGGTGCCATGCCGGGAAAAATTATTCATGCTATGCAAAAGGCAGAGGTGATGAACCCGGTCTTCTGTCTTGATGAAGTCGACAAAATGAGCGTCGATTTTCGTGGCGATCCTTCGTCCGCGCTCCTTGAAGTGCTCGATCCGGAACAGAATTTTGCTTTTAATGATCATTATCTTGATCTTGATTATGATCTTTCAGAGGTGTTTTTTATTACCACGGCAAATAACCTTGACGGTATTCCGATCCCCCTGCAGGACAGAATGGAGATTATTCGACTCAGCGGCTATACTGAAGAGGATAAGCTGAAGATAGCCGAAGGATTTCTTCTTCCAAAACAGCTTAAAGCCAATGGCTTTAAAGAAAATGATATTCATTTTTCCGAAGGTGCGGTTTTAGAAATAATTCGCAGGTATACCCGGGAGGCTGGCGTAAGAAACCTTGAACGAACTCTGGCGGCTGTGTGTAGAAAGGTCGCTCGTAAGCGTTTGAAGGAAAAAGAACCGGAAAAAAAATTTCGTTTATCCCTTCAGTCGATCGGCAAGTATTTGGGCGTTCCAAAACACAGGTATGGGCTTGCTGAAGAGCGTGATGAAATTGGCCTGGCTACCGGACTGGCATGGACCCAGGTCGGGGGAGAATTGCTGCAGATAGAATCGACCCTGATGCCGGGTTCCGGCAAGATGACGGTTACCGGTAAACTCGGAGATGTGATGCAGGAGTCAGTTCAGGCAGCACTTTCCTATGTCCGTTCCAGGGCCATGCGGCTGGGACTTGATTCTGATTTTTACCGCTCTGTAGACATTCATGTCCATGTACCGGAAGGAGCCATTCCAAAGGATGGGCCATCTGCAGGCATTACCATTGCAACGTCCATAGTCTCGGCTTTGCTGAAGCTGCCTGTTGATCGCAAACTGGCCATGACCGGAGAAATAACCCTCCGTGGCCGGGTGCTGCCAATAGGCGGTTTGACCGAAAAACTGCTGGCTGCCAAACGTGGGAATATCACCCGTATTCTTATGCCCAGGCAAAACGAGCGTGATCTTGAGGATGTGCCTCATAAAATACGAAATAGCCTTGATATAAAGCTTGTTGACCACGTAGACGAAGTGCTGGTGAACGCCTTAATTGTCAAAGACGGAGAGGAACTTTTTAAAGATGTCTCAATGGATGTTATTTACAAAGATGTCTCATTGTCTGCTCATAATACACCTGCCCATTAAATTATAAAATTTCGAGTTGTTGGTGAGATGGCCGTTTATAAAATATGTCGATGCAAAATCATTTTTTCTTTCCACGTTTTTTGCTTGACGGACAGGGGGCAAACTGCTAAATACACCACATCCTTTGGGGCGGTTAGCTCAGCTGGGAGAGCATCGGCCTTACAAGCCGAGGGTCACAGGTTCGAACCCTGTACCGCCCACCAAAGATACTGGGGTCGTAGTTCAGTTGGTTAGAATGCCGGCCTGTCACGCCGGAGGTCGCGAGTTCGAGTCTCGTCGGCCCCGCCAGTATAATCAAGGACTTAACCTTTTTGGGGTTAAGTCCTTTTTTTATGTGATGCATTACCTGGCTGCAGACATGGGGGTGGCATCGTTGTGCAGAGAGCAATCAAAATCGTATTTAGCTTGACAGTGTACGAGTTTACTGGTATTTGAGTTGCGTTTTGATGCGATATGATTTAATCTTATCGGGTTGAGTACAGTACTTACTTCTGATTTCTCCAGGCGCGTAGCTCAGCGGGAGAGCGCTACCTTGACACGGTAGAGGTCGGCGGTTCGACACCGCCCGCGCCTACCAGTTTAGCATAAAGGCTAAGAGTCGGACGCATTGTCCAGGGCTTGTTAGCCTTTACTTTTTAACAGGAAAAATGACCGATATTACAGTCTCCATACCCGAAGGTGAGCCCAAGAGCTTTTCTGCCGGGACCACCGTACAGGATGTGCTCAAAGACCTTGTTTCAAACAAGCAGCGCAAACAGGCTGTAGCTGTGTTCTGTAACGGGACAGCTGTTGATCTGTCATTCCCGCTTGAAAAAGATTCCCTGATAGAACCGATTACCTTGCGGTCTGCTGAAGGGCTTCAGATCCTGCGTCATTCAAGTGCTCATATTATGGCACAGGCTGTTAAGGAATTATTTGGCGAGGATATCAAAGTCGCCATTGGCCCAGCCATTGAAGATGGATTTTATTATGATTTTGATCGGGAAGTATCATTTACTCCTGATGATTTTGAAGCCATTGAAAAAAAGATGGCTGAGATTGTAAAAGCCCGTCTTCCCTTTGAACGGCGGGAAGTTTCAGTGGCCGAGGCCATTGAATTTTTTGAAAACCAGGGTGAACAATACAAGGTAGAATTGCTCCGGGAAATGGATGCTGAGACGGTATCGCTCTATCAACAGGGAAATTTCATTGATCTTTGTCGGGGGCCTCACATTCCTGACACCTCCTGGTTGAAGAGTTTCAAACTTCTTCGGGTTGCAGGTTCCTACTGGCGCGGTAATGAAAATAATCCGATGCTTACCCGGTTATATGGAACTGCTTTTTTTGATAAAAAAGAACTGAAGAAATATCTTAACCGGCTTGAAGAGGCCAAGAAAAGAGATCACAGAAAACTTGGCAAAGAGTTAGGGCTGTTTACTATTCAGGATGAAGTCGGCCCCGGGCTTATTCTCTGGCAGCCGCGTGGTGCCCAGTTACGTCGATTGATAGAGGACTATTGGAAAGACGAACACTACAGGCACGGTTACGAACTGCTGTACACCCCCCATATTGCCCGTCAGGATCTGTGGAAGACTTCCGGTCATCTTGATTTTTACGGTGAAAATATGTATTCGGGCATGGAGATTGATGAGGTAGCTTATCAACTCAAACCAATGAACTGCCCGTTTCATATTGGTATTTATAATGCGAACAAGCACAGCTACAGAGAATTTCCGATACGCTGGTGTGAGCTTGGTACTGTCTATCGCTATGAACGTACCGGCGCTTTGCACGGGCTTATGCGGGTCCGGGGTTTTACCCAGGATGACGCCCATATTTTTTGCAGACCGGATCAGCTTGAAGACGAGATTTTCAATATAATCGACCTGAATCTGCATATTCTTAAAACATTCGGTTTTGATG
>JALXCX010000184.1 GCA_026990725.1 Desulfobulbaceae bacterium | reverse complement strand
GCCTTTCCTTTTTTCCGGAAAAATAAACCGAAAAAAACAAGCCCTCCAAACAGAAACTCAAAATAATATCCGAATATCAGTGTCTTAAATTTTCAATTCAAACAGGCACGCTCATTGCTTTAACTTGGTTGACGCAAGTTCTTCTTTCAATAAGTTTAATACAGATCACGTCAAACCAGAGAAGGAACAATGAAAAAAATAGCTCTTACAATTTGTGGTGTTGCCATTATCTTCGTTTTGATACATGTTTCCGGTGCGTCTTTACTCAATAAAAGCGATCCCGCATCAACGAAATCACAAACACTGGGTGTTCAGGTGCAATTTCCAGGACAGGATGCTGCGCCTAAACCTCTCACTATGCTGATATTTGGTTCGTGCCTGGCTGGTGCCGCAACCTTAGGACGCCGTCATCAAAGATGACGTACACCGAACTTCCAGCAGACTGAAATTGTTTTTTGGGTCTGCACTCTCTCACTCACGCAACAAACAGTTTTCGCCTTGGCTTTTTACATAAAAAGCCAAGGCAACTGTAAAGCACAATCACACATCCTTTTCCCATGCCTTCTATTTTTTCATCCTGAGATAGAATTTTTAAACATTCACATTCTGCTTTCCTGTTCACAACTTTATTTGTACAAGACGTAACTCGACCACCACTCCCTTTCCTTCACATTGATCCACCGGCACAGCCGAGCGTTCCAGTACAAATACTCTTTAAAATAGCTCGACTTGACGGCAACTCTGTCCTATATTTAGGATATTGTCCATCATGGTATTTGCTCGTTAATTTTTACCAATTGATTTTTTATGAGTTCTTATAAGTCCTTTGCCATCCTTATTCTACTCACATTTCTGGTTCCACCGGTTTCAGCAACTGAAACGGCAAACACGCCTGCCCAATGGAGGGTGAAAGAAGCAGTCCGCTTTGCGCTTGAAAACAGCCCTGATTCCCGAATCGTCACTCAACGCATTCAAAGCGCTCAGGCTGCTATCACGGCGGCACAATCTGCCTATTTCCCGAGGGTCGTTCTCAGCGGTGGTTACAGCCGGACAAATAACCCCATGTATTCGTTTGGAAATATCCTCAATCAGTCTCAATTTTCCCAAAATATTGACTTTAACAACCCGGGAACCAGTGATGACCTGAACTTAACAGGGGCCATCCAGTATCGGCTCTATAATGGCGGTCGCGACAGGGCAGGAATCAATGCTGCCCGGGCGCAGAAAAAAGCCACCTTGTTCGAACAGGATGCCCTCTACCGCAGGCTGGCCTTTGAGGTCGTCAGAAGCTTTTACTCCATTGTTCAGGCTGAAGATAACGTAGAGGCAAGAACGTCCTCTTTACAGGCCATTAAGGTCTCACTTGAAGCAGCACAGGCCCGCTTTGAGGCTGGTGATCTGCTCAGAGCAGACCTGCTTAATCTTGAAGTACAAAAATCACGTGCCGCAGAAAATCTGATCGTGGCCAGGAACGGACTTAGACTCGCCAAACAGGGTTTCCTCAACCTGTTGGGTCTTAAACAGGGGGCTGTACAACTCGATACCAGCCAGATCGACCCACAGGATGTTCCACAAGAGCTCAATTTTGCCAACCGGCCGGAACTCGCCAGACTCGACGCCATGATTACAGCGGCCAGGGAAAAAGTTCGTCAGGCTCAAGGCGGAAACTACCCATCAGCCGATCTCTTCGGATCCTACCAGGTTGACAAAGGATTTGAATTTGATGAAGGCAGCGGCAACTCCTGGATGGCCGGTGTAAAAGTAAATTACATGCTTTTTGATGGCCAGCAGACCTCAGCGCACATCAGTCAGGCAACAGCCCGACTTCGAGAACTGAAGGAGCAGAGACGTAAGCTGGAGCTTGCCTTTAACTATGAAACTCAGCAGGCTCAGCTTGCCCTGCAACTCGCTGATGAACGGTTGCAGGTCACCCGAAAGATGGTGGAGCAGGCCGTGGAGAGTGCAAGACTTTCAAGAGAGCGGTTCAAAGAAGGGGTTCTTCTGTCAACCGATCTCATTGAAGTAGAAAACAGACTCACTGATGCGCGGGTTCATAACCTGATGGCAAAAGCAGCACAAAAGATCGCTATTGCCGACCTGCGGCGCGTTGCCGGTCTCCAGCAATTTAATGAAACGTCTAAATAATTTTTATTTCTCTTTCATTTCTACCTCTTAATATCGCAACATATGAAAACATTAAAAATCTTAATAAGCTGTTGCCTGATCCCGCTGTTTGCGGCAACAATTGTCCTTGGGGAAAAGGCTCCCACAAAACAGAATCTTCCTGCTGTTGCGGTTCATATCCAGACCGCCCGCGCGACCTCGGCTCAACCCCAGGTTGAGATGGTGGCTACTATTGAGGCTGTCCAGCAGGCAGCAATTGCCGCCAAAGTTACAGGAACACTTATCGAGCTGCCTGTTGTTCTCGGCTCACGTGTCCGGAAAGGAGACGTACTGGCCAGAATCAGTGCCGATGAAATTTCTGCCAGGGTTCTTCAGGCCCAGGCACAACTTGCCCAGGCAAAACGTAATCTGAACCGGGAGCGTAAACTTCTCAAACGAAACGCCACGACCAGGGAAACAGTCAACTCCTTAAAAGATCTGTACACTGTAGCCAAAGCCTCGCTCCAGGAGGCACAGACCATGCTCGGCTACACGACTATCCGGGCCCCGTTTGCCGGAGTCATTACCAAAAAATTTGTCAATTCAGGTGATCTTGCGACCCCGGGAACCCCTCTCTTACAGCTTGAAAACGACACCGCGCTGCAGGCCGTAACAGCAGTACCGGAATCGCTTATTCATTATATCAACAGCGGTGATAAACTCTCTGTTGCCGTTCCTGCGGCTCAGCTGGTTCTCAGCGGCACGGTAGCTGAAATTGCCCCTGCAGCCAATCCGCAATCCCGGACAGCTCCGGTTAAAATCAATCTTGAGCATAATTCGGCACTTCGTACCGGGCAGTTTGCCCGGGTGATCCTGCCTGTGGCCATGGCCAAGACCCTGCTTATCGCACGATCTGCGGTTATCCCCTTTGGCCAGATGGACAAGGTCTTTGTTGCCGAAGACGGCAAAGCAAGGCTGCGACTGGTTCGAACGGGAAGTATATCCGGAGACTTTATAGAAATACTTGCAGGTATCACTGAAGGCGACCAGGTGATAATAGACAACAACAACCTGCTGATCAGCGGCCAACCCGTGACAGTGAACAAATGAAAGAGCAAGATATTAACCCGGGGTTTGCCGGTAAGCTGGCAGCGGCTTTTATTCAATCCAAGCTGACCATCATCACAATTGTTGCCTCATTACTGCTGGGCATGCTAGCCCTCCTGCTCCTGCCGCGTGAGGAGGAGCCGCAGATCAAAGTGCCCATGATCGATGTGATGGTGGCAATGCCCGGAGCAACACCCCGCGAGATTGAAGAGCGTGTCTCCATTCCCATGGAGAAACTGCTCTACGAGCTGCCCGGAGTCGAATACATCTATTCCACCTCGCTGCCCGGCAGAAGCCTGCTGGTGGCCAGATTCTATGTCGGGGAAGACCTGGAGACCTCCATTGTCCGGCTCAACCAAAAACTACAAACTAACTTTGACCGGATTCCACACAGTGTTTCCAGGCCGCTTATCAAGCCGCACACTATTGATGACGTACCTGTACTGGCGCTGACTTTTCATTCAAAAAAGTATGATCACTTTACCCTGCACCGTCTTGCAGCCCAGGTAGACGATGTAGTAAAAAACATTTCTGAAGTGGCAGAAACTACTCTTATCGGCGGCACCAGACGCCAGGTCCGGGTAGAATTTGACCCCCTGCAGCTGGCGGCCAGAAATCTCAGCGTTACCGAGCTCATTCCCCGGCTGCAGCAGGCGAACAGACAGCAGATTTCTGGTACCCTGCAAAATCTCAACCATGAGATCACTCTGCAGACCGGTACATTCCTCCGTTCAGCCCGTGAAATAGGCAAGATTGTCGTGGGCGTATACGGCGGGAACCCCGTCTACCTGGACGAGGTGGCAACCATTGTGGACGGCCCGGAGGAACCGACCAGTTACGTTCTTTTCGGTCAGGGCGCAGGAGCGCCTGAAGAAGCAGCCGTCACCCTCTCTGTGGCCAAACGGCCCGGATCCAATGCCGTCCATGTTGTAGAAACCATACTTAAAAAAGTGGAGACCCTGGAAGGAACGCTTATACCCGAAGACATTTCAGTTACTGTAACGCGGGACTACGGCGACACAGCGGCAGAAAAATCAAACGAGCTGCTTCTCCACATGGGTATTGCTGTATTTGGTGTTGCCCTGCTCATTCTCTTTTTTCTGGGCTGGCGGGAATCAACCATTGTCATGCTGGCAATTCCTTCCACTCTCTCGCTCACTCTGCTCCTGTTTTATCTCTATGGTTACACCCTCAACAGGATCACCCTGTTTGCCCTGATTTTCTCCATCGGCATCCTGGTGGACGACGCCATTGTGGTGGTGGAAAATATTGTCCGTCACATGCGCCTGCCGACCAGTAAGAATAAACCTATTACCAAGGTTGCGCTTGAGGCCGTGTCGGAGGTAGGCAATCCGACCATCCTTGCAACCTGGGCCGTTATTGCCGCCATCCTGCCCATGGCCTTTGTGGGCGGGCTGATGGGGCCGTACATGCGCCCAATTCCCATTGGGGCCTCTGCGGCCATGGTCATTTCCATGTTCATCGCCTTCACAGTGACCCCCTGGGCCGCCGTGCATATATTACGTCCACACTGCAGCCCCGCAGAATGCGCAGTTGAGCCTGAGGATGATGATGACCATGCTCCGGATGATTTTTTCACCAGGCTCTATCATAAGGTTATGGAGCCGCTTCTGGCCCGTGCTTCTGCCCGCTTTTTCTTTATCCTGATCATCATAGGCCTGTTGCTGGCCTCCTGCACCATGGTCTACCTGCGCATGGTCAAAGTAAAGATGCTTCCTTTTGACAACAAGTCGGAATTTCAGGTTATTTTAAACATGCCTGAAGGCTCGACTCTGGAGCAGACCACCCGGGTTGCCCTTGAAATGGGCGAGGTCGTCGGTGCGGAACCGGAAGTAATCAATTACCAGATTTATGCGGGAGCGCCTGCCCCATTTAATTTTAACGGCCTTGTCCGCCATTACTTCATGCGTGGCGGCCCGACCATGGCCGATATACAGATCAACCTGAAACCAAAATCAGAGAGAGACCTGCAAAGCCATGATATTGCCAGGCGGGTACGTCCTGAAATTGCCGCAATAGCTAAAAAATATGGTGCCGCTGTGGCAGTCGCCGAAGTACCGCCCGGCCCGCCTGTCCTGCAGACACTGGTGGCGGAAATCTATGGCCCGACTGACAAGGCCCGCATTCAACTGGCTCAAGACGTAAAACACATATTTGCCACAACAGCGGGTGTGGTCGATATTGACTGGTACCGAGAAACAGACCGCGACAAGACCGTTATCACCGTCGATAAAGAAAAAGCGGCCCTGCACGGTATATCCGAGGGAACAATCACCCGAACAGTACAAATTGGCCTGCAGGGGCGGTCCATTGACCTCTTTCACCAACCCAGGGATAAGGAAGCGACCAATATTATTCTGCAACTCCCCCGGGAAAAACGGGCTAGGGTTGAGCAGCTGCTCAACCTGCAACTCAGGCCGGATATGAATCCGCAGGCTCCTCTTGTGCCGTTGCGGGAGCTGGTACATATTTCCAAAGTAGCTGTCGAGCAACCCATTTACCGTAAAAACCTGAAAAGAGTCATCTATGTAACCGGTGATGTGGCCGGAGCAGCCGAAAGTCCGGTGTATCCCATCCTGGCCATGAACAAGAAGCTGGCCAAACTCGACGGGACCGACTACGGTGGCCGGGAACATAAAATAACCATTTACAACCTCAACCAGCCCTTTACCCAAACAGAACCGGCCATGAAATGGGACGGGGAGTGGCACATAACCCTTGAGGTTTTCCGCGACCTGGGCCTGGCCTTTGCTGTCGTGATGATTCTGATTTACATGCTCATGGTGGGCTGGTTTAAAGACTACATCACCCCGCTTGTGGTCATGGCCGCCATTCCCTTCTCGCTCATCGGGATTCTGCCCGCACACTGGGCACTGGGCGCATTTTTTACTGCCACCTCCATGATCGGTTTCATGGCAGGGGCCGGGATTGTGGTGCGTAACTCTATTATTTTAGTTGATTTTATCGAACTGCGCCGCTCGCATGGCCTCTCTCTTGCCGAAGCCGTTGTTGAGGCTGGTGCGGTTCGTTTCCGGCCGATGCTGCTCACCGCCCTTGCCGTCGTGGTGGGTGCGTCAGTGATTCTGGCTGATCCGATTTTCCAGGGACTTGCCATCTCGCTTATGTTTGGTGAAATAGCAAGTCTGCTCATCAGCCGGATGGCTGTTCCTGTGTTTTATTACATGGTCAACAAGGGCAAGGAAACTACGTAAACTTTTTTGTAACTGTTCAGCTGCACCCCATAGC
>JALXCX010000183.1 GCA_026990725.1 Desulfobulbaceae bacterium | reverse complement strand
TCTGCCACGCCCTGACCCGCCGTTGCCGCCCGGTTTTTCATGCCGGTAAAGGAGGCCGAGGCGGCATAATTTTTCAGCAAATGGGTACGGACCAGATGTTCATTTGAAGCGTCCTCTTCCGGCTCAACCCAGCGTTCGTCAACCAGTGTAATGCAGACCTTCTGCCAGCAAATGTCACGGGTGGACAACTCTTCAAACAGGGCAACAGGGGTCGAGCCGCCGGAGACGGCAAGGCTTGCCCGGCCATTTTTTGTAATGGCTGTTTCAAGGATCTGGCCGATGCGGGTGGCCAGATGATCAGCCAGACTTTTTTTATCGGCAAATTTTTGCAGGTCAATCATGGTTACTCTTCCCATTCACGATCATCCCTGGCTAACAAGGCAACCGAGGCCACAGGACCCCACGAACCGGCGGGATACTGTTTGGGCGGCTCGTGGCTCTTTTGCCAGGCAGCATGGATGGAGTCAATCCAGGTCCAGGAGCGCTCAACCTCTTCCCGGTGAATAAACAGGGCCTGATGGCCATGGATGATTTCTAAAATCAGCCGTTCATAGGCATCAGCAATGCGTGAGTTATTGAATGCTTCACAAAAACTGAGATCGAGCATGGTGCGCTGCAACTGCAAGCCGTCGCCAATGCCCGGAACCTTGTTGAGCATTTCAATTTCTACGCCTTCATCTGGTTGCAGCCGGATGATGAGCTTGTTGGGTGGCAGGTTGTTATACGAGTCGGGAAAGATATTGTGCGGTAGCCGCTTGAAGATAATGACCACTTCCGAGCGTTTTGCCGCCATGCCTTTGCCGGTCCGCAGGTAAAAGGGAACATCAGCCCAGCGCCAGTTATCGATATCGACTCTTATAGCAACAAAGGTCTCTGTGGTTGAGCTTGGGTCGCCGTCTTTTTCCTCCAGGTAGCCGGTAACCTCTTTGCCCCTTATGAAACCGTCGCCGTATTGACCCCGGACCACTTTTCTGTCGATGTTGTCTTCAGTAATGGGGCGGAGCGCTTTTAAGACTTTGAGTTTTTCGTTGCGCAGGCTGTCGTCGTTGAGATTGACCGGAGGCTCCATGGCCACAAGAGTCAGGATCTGCATGAGATGGTTCTGCACCATATCCCGCAACTGGCCGGACTTGTCGAAATAACCCCATCGGCCTTCTATGCCGACTTCTTCGGCAACCGTGATCTGGACATGATCAATGGTATTATGGTCCCAGTTTGTGGTAAAAATGGAGTTGGCAAAACGAAGCGCCATAAGGTTCATGACCGTTTCCTTGCCCAGGTAGTGATCAATGCGGTAGACTTGATCCTCGTTAAAAAATCGGGCCACGGTATCGTTGATGACTCGTGAGGATTCCAGGTCCCGGCCAATGGGTTTTTCCAGAA
Organism: Desulfobulbaceae bacterium; assembly: GCA_026990725.1. Taxonomy (GTDB): domain Bacteria; phylum Desulfobacterota; class Desulfobulbia; order Desulfobulbales; family Desulfobulbaceae; genus Desulfobulbus_C. Next base: position 458 of record JALXCX010000183.1, on the reverse strand, counting down.
CAACCCGGGTTTCAGGGGTAATGATATCAGCGTGATGCAGCCCCGTACAGATATCGCCGAAAAGAAACGGCGCCACGGAAAAATAGTTAATCAGGATTCGCTGCTCCTGGTCAACTATTTCCTTAATTCGCTGATATTCGTCCGGGATATCAAGATTCACCAGCACATAATGCATACGGGCAAGCATCCGGCTCAGGACATCTTCGTCAAGCGTCTCTTTGACAAAGGTCTGCAGGTTATGCCGCATTTTTTCAATAAATTCCTGCCGGGTAATCTTGTGACGGGCAATACCGATTATCCGGGTGTCGTCGTGCAGCAGATCGGCCTTGTCAAGCTGGTAGAGAGCCGGGAGCAGTTTGCGCCGGGTCAGATCACCCAGGACTCCGTAAATTGTAAAATCGCACGCGGGCTTATCAATGCCCATGGTTTTTCCTCCCGTTTGGTGTAAAAAGGACACC
>JALXCX010000182.1 GCA_026990725.1 Desulfobulbaceae bacterium | reverse complement strand
CCATAGCCTTCCTCTGTTCAATATCGGGAACCAATTTTTCAAAATAGGTTACCGGCTCCAGCGTTTCTTCATTTCTATAGAGCCCAACCACTGAGACCTTGGCACTTGGGATAGCTTCGAGTACCCCATCCATCATCCCGATACCAGCACGTAAAATAGGAACGATGGTTATTTTCTTGCCCTTAATACGATCAACTTCAACCGGACCTGACCAGCACTCGATGGTTACCTTCTCTGCGGGAAGGCTCCGGGTTGCCTCGTAGGTCAGCAACATGCCGATCTCTGAGGAAAGATCCCTAAAATCCTTTGTGGAAATATCTTTTTCGCGTAACAGACCGAGTTTATGACGAACCAGCGGGTGGGTAATTTCATGAACAGCCATGGTGCCTCCATTGCGTATCAGGTTGACAGAATAAAGCTGATCCTTTGTAGCATTAAACAAACTTTCCAGCCAGTGATAAAATCACCGGGAGCTGTTTTACAGAACAAATCTTGTATGGACAAACGCTATGAAAAAACCAGGCGACATCTCTAGAAGCTATCTCCATGTAAAAAGCAGGAGCAAAAAAAGCAGAAAGCCCTTTCTGCTCCTGATAGATGGTACGACTCTACTTAAAGCCCGGAATCGTCGTTATTTTTTTAATACCCGGACAAAAAAAGGTCCAGCAACCAACATGTCTTAAGGTGTAACTCCCAGTATATTAGCAATTTCCTGAAGAGCTGCCTTTTCTTTATCACTTACTTTTGTTCCGCCAAAACCGAGAAATCCACCTTCTTTCGCCGCGTTTGCGGCCTTGACACTGATGTCGTAAAGCCAGGATTTAATCTCGGATGCTTCCTCGGGGGTGGCTTTGGCATCAAGAAGGGCGGCTGCATTTTTCAGGGCGTCAAAAGCCGTTTTTTTCACTGATTCCAGGTTTTTCTTCTCGAATTTAAGTTGTGCTTCCTTGGCCATCTCCCGTTCTTTAAACTCAGCAAGAAGTGTAGATAACAGTTCGCTATTCTTCTCTTTCCCTTTGCTGATAATACTACTGGAAACGGCAAACGCTTCTTTCATGCTGCCAATGACAAAATTCGGGTCTGCCATCATTATATAAATACCCGCAGCACCAGGAGCCTGCAGTAATTGTTTCCACTCTTCACCGGAAAAATCTGTTTTTGCTGCCATGGTTGTATCCTCCAAAAAAATAGGGGACGATAATGAACCATCCCCTTCTTTAACGTATGTTTACAAGGCCGCTGTCAATCAACCGGAATACGGAGTTTCTGCCCTACATAAATTTTATCTGGATCTTTGATAACCTCACGATTCGCCTCAAAGATTCGCATGTACTTGGATCCGTTTCCATAGAATTTCTTGGCAATCCCTGACAGGGTGTCCCCGGAAACGATTTCGTAATACTCAACCTGCTCGGTTGCCTCAGGCGCAGAAACTCCGTCATAGCGTACTTCACTCACGCCACTGACGTTCCCGGCCATAAGAACAGCCTTTTCCAACGCTTCGGCATTCTCTGCCTTGCCACTTAAGGAAACCACGCCATCTTCAACAGCGACCTCAAGATTGCTTACCCCGGGATTATCCTCTTCAATATAAGAAGAGATCTTTTCAGAAGCTTCAGCCTCATGAGTAAACAATTTTTTACCAATACTTTTAGCAAAACTTAACAGTCCCATTCCATCCTCCTGCGACGATCAATTATCAATCAAATAGCCATGCTGGCTTAAAAAACTACAAATTATGCGACGCCAAGCGCCTGTTGAATATGTGCTGCGACATCAGGGTGCAGGCCAAGTCGCGATACCAGCTCTGACATGTACTGTTCCTCTGCCGGGGTATCCACTT
>JALXCX010000181.1 GCA_026990725.1 Desulfobulbaceae bacterium | reverse complement strand
CTGGGATGGCACAGGAAAACCAAAATCCAGCCTGGATGGTATTTATGAAAGGGTTTTCAGCCAGAAAAACAGTGAATCATACCTGGTAAAAAAGGGAGAGGAGCTTGATGCCCTTGGAATTGTCAAACGCTTTTGCCCCCTTACTAAAAGTATCCGCCGTCAGTTTGACAGCCTGCCCCAGGTGGCGGCGCAGCCATTTCTGGAAGGACTGAAAAAAGCCGCCCGTGAATCCCAAAAAAGTAGCGGAAATCATAGGACACCTGCCAAAAGTGGAAATATTATACCCAAATAAGGCAGATAGACCACGTGGAACAAAAACACCATGGGATGGCTGGCCTGAAAAGTTATCCAGTGAAATCCTTTTCCCGTCTGTGGTGGAAGCGGAAATCAGATTGAGAAAAGATGATGCAAAGGCAAAAAAGGTCTGGGAGGCTCTGCAGAAGCAGATGAAAGAATTATGGCGCAAAACAAAAGAACCTCTGCCTTACTGCTGTCTGCTTGTTGGCGATGGTGATAACATGGGGAAGACCTTAAAAAAGTTAAAGAAAATCGAACAGCACCAGAAGTTTTCCAAAGAGCTGGCCGAATTTGCCGACCGGGTGCATGAACTCATGAAACAATACCAGGGCCGGGTTGTTTATAGCGGCGGTGATGATCTGATGGCGTATGTGCCACTTCATACGGCCATGGATTGTGCCCTGGCTGTCAATGAAGCCTTTACCGAGGCTATGAAAAGGGCCTGCCAAAAAACGGATATTAGCACACCACCCACTTTTTCCATGGGAATGGCCATAGTCCATCTGCACAAGCCGCTGCACCAGGTTCTTGAGTTGGCCAGAGATGCCGAAAAAATATCAAAAAATCAACCAGGTAAAAATTCTCTAACCCTGATTCAATCCAAGCGGGGAGGCACGGATATCACCGTAACCGGCAAATGGCATGAAAACAGGGAAATGGTCCCCCTGACGGATCAGCTTATCAGTTTTACCGAACAATACCGGAAAGGTAAACTGCCGTCCCGGCTCGGTTATCAACTACGGGCCATCACAAAAGAATGTGGTGAACAGATGAAATGGGACCGGCAACACCCCCAAAATGTCTGCGCTGCGGAAGCCCTTAGAGTCGTACACAGAAAACAACAGAAAGACGGCCGGAAATTATCTTCAAGGGAAGCAGTCAATATACTGGCTGGCCATCAAAACCTGCGGGAGCTGTCGGATAGACTCATAATCAGCCACCTGATAAGCAGGACAACTGAACTGGCTGACCGCCAACAGAATACTCACCAGAAAGGAGGAATGTCATGAATATTGTTATTCACTCCCGGGAAACCCTTGTCTTTCGGGACGGCAAACCCTTTGGTGATGACGGCCATGTCAATGGGGGTATGCTCTGCTGGCCCTGGCCATCCACAGTAACAGGCATGTTGCGAAGCAGAATCGGGCTTTCCAGGGACATAAAGATGTTCCAGACAAGGAACGGTCAACTCGTGGCGCGTAAAAAAGTAGAGGAACTCAAGCGCATTACAGCCAAACGAATGATTCCTGTATGGCAGCCGGGCGGGGTAGAAAATGAATGGCAATACCTTTTTCCGGCTCCCGCCGATGCCTTGGTACATAGGGCAGCGGGACAGGATAATTTTTCAGTTACCGGGTATAATTATGAAAATCCATTTAAACAGGGCGGCATAAACCTTCCCTGGCGAAATTGGAAGGTACCGATTACGGCCCTAACCGAAAAACCGGCCCTTGACAGTCCTGATTTCTGGTACGGGGATCATTTTTTTACCTGGTTGGAAAAAGGCGAATTAAAGGGGGATTTTGCCGCCAGAGACCTTGGTTTGTCGTTTCC
>JALXCX010000180.1 GCA_026990725.1 Desulfobulbaceae bacterium | reverse complement strand
AGTCGCAAGTGGGGGGCATAGCGGTCGCACGAGGGGGCATAGCAGTCGCACGAAGGGGGCATAGCGGTCGCACAAAGGGGGCATAGCGGTCGTAAATAGGATTTTCAAAAACCTCTGTAACGCCCGGGGGAAGCGGGTTCCCGACGATCGCAAAAATCAGCTAATCATCTTTAATCATCTTTAATCTTTTAGTACGCGCAAATGTAAGAGGAACCAGGGAACAAATGACTCGTCCGATGCAAACCAATTCGCAACTCTCCAACAGTGAAATCTGGACCATGGCTCAGCAATGGGTTTCGAGCAATAAAAAACTCATCCGTCAGATTGCATCGCCCTATTTCAGGTTTATGGCGGGAGATAACGAAGATCTGTACCAAGAGGCGATTATCGCAGCCTTCAAAGCCCTGGTCATTTCCAGGAAGAAGAAAAAGCAGGAGCAGTTTGTCCGCTACTTCCGGGTGATTTTCAGAACCAACTGCATACTTCTCGCTGCAGGGGTCCAGACGGCCCATTGCCTGGAAGATTATTTTCTTCCTTCCCCGGAACAAGAGGAAAAAATCAAGGAACCGGAAAAAGAAGAAATTAACCAGGCCTTATCAGCAGTCACCAGAAGGCAGAAAGAGATATGTCTCTGGCTTCTCAGACAGCCTGTCCCGGTTGGCACCAGGGATATTGCAAAAGAATTTAATGTCAGCCGACGTCATGCCTGCCGTTTGGTGATGCACTCTATTCAGAGAATTTCAGGAGCCTCAACATGATGTATATCACTGAGTATGCCCGTGTTACGTCAATCCCAAGAAATATTCTCCGCTATCTGAACCGTGAAGGAATGATTGAAGATCCTTTGTGCGAGGAAGACTATCTCCGTTTGCGATTTCTTGAACAGGTCTGGGGCAATAAGAAAATCTTACGGTCTCAACTGAGCCGACTTTCTTTGAAAGCAAGAGAAAGTTTTCTCAGAACAGCTGATCTGCCAAGCAAATGGGAACGGTACGCCTCAACCAGATTTTACAATATGGAGCAGGGACAAAAGCTCCCTATGGGAGCCCTCATCGAAGAGATACAAACCACCTTCGGTTTTCTCCTCTCAAAGAAACAGATAAGCCGCCTGTACAAAATCCGTAACAAGGTTCAGGTGACAAGACATCGGGAAAAAATCCGGGCAAAAAAAGACCATGATTCTCTCTTACAGAGCACAAACAAATAAGTAATAAACATCATTTATTGGAACTTACACTTCGGCTGTAAAGAAAGACGGGCAGAACAATTTTCAGGCCAATAAATGAATAACAGGTCACCCTGCAGGAAAAGAGAAAACAGAGATGAATACAAAAAACAAAGTCATATTTTCAGCTCTGATCTTCATGCTGCTGATACCGGAATTTTCCGGAGCGCTGGAGATCCGACAGGAGCCATATACCTATCAGATGGCAATGGTTCGGGATGTAACCACGGACACTTTTGTGATCGGTGATCGAGAGTCATTTAAGGATGTCCCTGCATATAGCTGCCATATTGCACAGGTGTTGTTTGATCTGGGAAGCGCAGATCTTCAACCGATGGTCGCAGAAACGCTATTGTCGGATTTGAAACAATGCCAGGGATTGAACATGACTTTACAGGTAACGGGGCACGCCTGCCAGCTTGGCCCGGAACAAGTCAACCAGACCCTTTCCCTGCAACGGGCTGGGACTGTTGCAGGATTTCTCAAGGATCACGGTTTTACGGTGGCAACAGTGCAGGGCAAAGGGTCAGAACAGCCTGTTAGCGACGATCCCAAAGAATTTTTTAGAAATCGGCGGGTTGAAATACTGATCAAACCATAAAATGAAAAACATGCTGTCTCGCAGTGA
>JALXCX010000179.1 GCA_026990725.1 Desulfobulbaceae bacterium | reverse complement strand
CGGTTTAATGTTTCATGTGAAACAGGAACATTTCAAGCCATGATGGATGTCTCCCTTGTCAATACCGGCCCGGTAACAATGCTGCTTGATTCCCATAAACAATTTTAATTCTTTTTTCTTACCTACCGACACAGTGCATTTATGAAAAATTATACAGTTGGATCGATATATCACGGATTTATTTTACAGCGCGTGGAGTTTATAACGGACATAAACTCCACCGTCTACCTCTTTCAACATGAATTGCTGGGAACGCCCACACTGGCTATCAAAAATAATGATCCCAACAAAACATTCTGCCTGGCCTTTCACACTGTTCCTGAGGATTCCACAGGCGTTGCCCATATTCTTGAGCACTCAGTCCTCATGGGCTCTAAAAAATATCCGGTCCATGATGTATTTGGTGAGATAAACAAGGGTGGATTGATGACCTTTTTAAACGCCATGACCGGTGCGGATACGACCCTGTACCCTTTTGCCACCCGAAACATGACCGAATATTTTAACATCATGGATGTTTACTGTGATGTCACGTTGAATCCGCTTCTGCAGAAAACAACTTTTGAACAGGAAGGCTGGCATTACCACAAGGAATCAGCAGAGGCACCGCTCCAGTTTCAGGGTGTGGTGTACAACGAAATGAAAGGTGCTTTTTCTGACCCTATCCGGGCAATATTTCACCATATTTTCTCTGGTCTTATGCCCGAATCAACGTATGCCCATGAATCTGGAGGAGATCCCAAAAACATTCCGGACCTCACCTATGAAGAATTTGTTGCTTTCCACAAGAATCATTATCACCCGTCAAATAGTTTCCTCTTTTTTTATGGAGATGCGGAACTGGATAAGGAACTTGCAGCTGTTCACGATAACTTTTTCAGTCATTTTGACTCCGCTGTTGACCGGGCTTTAATTCAAGCCGGAAAAAACATCAACGAGCCGGTTTTTATTGAAGATTCTTATGGCGTACAGCCTCAAAGCGAACTCAAGGACAAAACCTTTCTGGCTGTCGGGTCCGCTGTTGGTACTGTGCTTGACCGAAAACGTAATACCGCTTTTCAGATTATTGCGAATATCCTTTTTAATTCTGATGCCTCACCTCTTAAAAAGGCCATACTGGATGCTGGCTTATGTAAGGATTTCGGTGGATTGTTCATGCCTTCATCCTGCTACAAGACTTTTATGATGACCTATCTTGTGGGCAGTGAACCCGACAAGCGTGATCAATTTCTTGATTTATACAATTCTGTTTTAAAAGAACTGGCATCAGAGGGAATAGAACACGATCTTATCTTATCCGAGCTCAATAAACATGAGTTTTCGGTACGTGAAGAACTTACCAAGGCCCAACGAGGTCTAGACCTTATCAGTAAAACCCTGCCAGCTTTGAAGCATGGCTCTGACCCTTTTTCAGCTCTGCAGATCGAAGATCTTCTTACGGAAATCCGCAACCAGGCCCTGGAGAAACGATACTTTGAGCAACTGATTAACGAATACCTCGTGGATAACGCCGCAACTGTTGTCGTTACCCTGACCCCTGACCCAGATAAAATCACCCGGACTCTCAATGACGAACAAAAACGCCTTCACGATTATGAAAAGGCCCTGAGTAGCGTTGAACAGGAGCAGCTTGTTGCCCGCACAAACGAATTAATCAGTCTCCAACAAACGCCCCCTGATGAACACTCCCTTGCCCTGCTGCCCAGCCTTACACTCAATGATCTGAATAAAACCCCTTCATTTATCGTGCCAACGGTCGAACACAGAGAGAACATGACCCTTTTGACGACGGAACTTGATACCAATCACATCATGTACATGGAATTTGGGTTTGATTGCACCCATTTTGAGCAGGA
>JALXCX010000178.1 GCA_026990725.1 Desulfobulbaceae bacterium | reverse complement strand
TCTCCAACAAGAAATTCGAGTTTTCTTGTTTTATTTCCACCAGAGGCAAGTCCGGTCTGGTCGTCCCGTTTTATGAGCATGCGAGGCCCGCCCAGAACCCTGGAAAGTCGCTCAAGAGGCATCAGCGGTGTGGGGTAAAACCCTATTGATTTTTTTGGAATCCCTTGCCGGAGAAGAGACATAATGAAGATCCTCTATTTTTGTATGTGGACAGACACAAGACATCTGTATAGACTGATTGTATTTCGGAAATTTAAAACCTGCAGGCTTTTTTTAACTCTATGACAATCATTATTTTCACGTTTACGGTGGCCTTTCTGTTTTCTCTGGCTGTAACCCCCCTGGTAAGCAAGGCTGCTTTTTTTCTTGATCTGGTAGACAAACCTTCTGAGCGAAAGATCCATGAACATCTTGTACCTCGGGTCGGAGGGATTGCCATTTTTCTGGCTTTTTTTTCCCCTTTTCTGCTTGTCCCGCTTTTTACAGGCTCTTCACCCGGGGCGGCAGAACATATTTTTGTTGATGAGCATTTAACCGGGTTTGTCCTGGGAGCGGCCCTCATTTTCTTTACAGGTCTGATTGATGATATCTGGCAATTACCTGCCAGTGTCAAGTTTTGCGGTCAGTTGCTGGCTGCACTTGTCTCGTTTTACTGGGGTTTTCAGATCTCCATGGTTTCTGTCCCCTTTTTCGGTGGGGTTTCGCTGGGGATACTGTCGCTGCCTGTGACGATTTTCTGGTTTGTGCTGCTCATCAATGCCATCAATCTGGCAGATGGGCTTGATGGGCTGGCAGCGGGCATCTGTTTGTTTGTCTCCCTGGCGATGTTGTTTGTCTGTGTTACCAGCGATCGCATGGTCGAGGCTCTGGCCTTTGCCTCCATGACCGGGACATTACTGGGGTTTTTACGGTATAATTTTAATCCAGCGTCCATCTTTATGGGGGATTGCGGCAGCTATTTTCTCGGTTACTGCCTGGCGGCTTTCAGTGTGGTCGGCTCCATAAAAGGGCAGTTTGCCGCGGCCATGCTTATTCCGATCATAGCTCTGGGGGTCCCGCTTATTGATACGTTATGGGCGCCTTTGCGTCGTTTTGTCTTTGGCCAGAAAATTTTCCAGCCTGATCGGGAGCATTTTCACCATAAACTGGTCATGATGGGGTATACTCAGCGCCGGGCGGTGTTGTTGATTTACGGGATTACCGTGGTGCTTGGCATTGGAGCAATCGGTCTGGTTCATGCCCAGGATGATCTTGCAGCCCTGATTTTATTTATTCTGGGTATCGGGGTTATTGCCTTGGCCAGATATCTGAGTTTTTCCGATTATATTACAATGCAACGAGTTGTTAACTGGGCCCACGATCTCTCTGATGAGGCGGGGATCAGCCTGCAGCGGCGGAGTTTTTTGAACCACCAGGCCAGGATCAGTAAAGCCACTGATTATCAGGCGCTCTGGCTGGAGATTTGTGCTTCGCTGCGGTTTCTCAGGTTTGATTATGCACAGGCCTGTTTTGGGGATAATTGCACGTGTTTACATGCAGATCAAGATACAAGCTCTTTTTGCTGGCAACGTTCAGAGTGTTTTTCCCTGGTTGACGTGCCGACGTATTGTCTTTTAAAAATCGATATACCTCTTTATCATGTGGAGAGAGGCTGCGTTCGACATCTTGGCTGCCTGACGCTTGCAAAAGATATGAGTTCTGGTGAGCCTGGGCAACATATCCTGAAACGGGTGGAGCATCTTCGGCGGACAATTGTTGCTACTTTGCAAACCTTTCCGGGAACTTCTGAGAATATTCAACCAGGAAAGAACGTCCATGAGTATTGCCAATAATTCCTATGGCGAGGGCAGGACCTGTGAG
>JALXCX010000177.1 GCA_026990725.1 Desulfobulbaceae bacterium | reverse complement strand
GGCAATGGCAAGTCCGATGCTTCGGCTTGCTCCCAGTACCAGGCCGTTTTGTCCTGAAAGAGTCATGGTATCCTGGAAAGAAGAGAAGAACATTGAAAGAGTAAAGGAAAATACAAAAAAAAATTTTTCCCGGTTCATCACAACGATGTATAGTACGTTCCATACCTGTGTACATCATGCAAATAAATATCTGGTTTGTCCAATGAATATGATCTCTTCCCGAAAATTTTATATCCTTGTCCTGGTCCTGATTAGTGCTGGTTGTTTTTTGCAGGGCTGCGCCTGCTTTCAGGATCGTGCCCCAAACAAGAGCTGTATCACAAGTGGATGGCCGAATCAACAGAGTGATCTTTCCCCGGATCCGGCCTATATTTTCGGTACCCTGGATAACGGCCTCCGCTACGTTATCATGCCAAACCATGAACCAAGAAACCGGGTTGGTCTGTATCTTGATGTTCAGTCCGGTTCCATGGTCGAGACAGAGCAGCAGCGTGGTCTGGCTCATTATCTGGAGCATATGCTCTTTAACGGAACAACCCATTATCCGCCTGGCACTCTTGTCGAGTATTTTCAGTCAATCGGGATGGGATTCGGCGCGGATACCAATGCCCACACCGGGTATGATGAAACGGTCTATAAACTTCTTTTACCCTCAGGGGATCGTAAAACTTTACGGACCGGCCTTCAGGTTATGGCCGATTATGCCCGGGGTGCTCTTTTACTTGAGACTGAAGTGGATAATGAACGGGGAATAATTCTAGCTGAGAAAAGGGCTCGTGATTCTGCCGGTAGCCGTGTTTTTAAAGAGCGGATGGAATTTACTTTTGCCGGTACCAGAATTGCCAAGCGCGATCCCATTGGGACAGAGGAGACAATTAAGAACGCAAACAGCTTGCTGCTCAGGCAGTACTATGACAAGTGGTATCGTCCTGAAAATATGATCCTGATCGTTGTTGGTGACGCAGATCCTGAGCTGGTGAAGCAAATAATTGAAACCGGCTTTTCCGGCCTTCAGGCTGCCGGGCCATCACCTCATTGTCCTGACCCTGGAAAGGCGGCAGAACAAGGAACAGCAGCTTTTTATCAGCATGAGCCAGATCTTGGTTATACCAGTGTGAGCATTGAATCTGTCTGGAATGAAGCGAACCGTCCGGACACGCGGGCCGAGGAGATTCGTTCGCTCAAGGAATATGTCGCCGGTAGAATGCTGGATAACCGACTCCGGCAGCTTGTCAACCAGGAAGGGAGCCCACTGACCGGGGCCAATTTTTATTCCGGCCGGGTGGTCAAGCTGTATGGAAATTCATCGTTGACAGCCCGCACATCAGCGGAAGACTGGCAACAGGCCTTGGAACTGCTTGATAAAACTCTTCGCCAGGTTCTCACATTTGGTTTTTTACCAGATGAGCTTGATCGAGCCAAAAGGGAAGTGCTGGTTCTGCTTAAAAAGCAGAAACAGCAGGCAGACACCCGGGACAGCCGAAAGCTAGCCGATGATCTCATTTATAAGCTCAATAATAACGAGGTGGTATTATCTCCTGATCAGGAGCTTCAACTGTATACACCTGTCTTGCAAAATCTGACAGTTGAACAGGTCAACAAAGCTTTTCATCGTTTATGGCATAAACGGCGGTTGATCGAAGTCACCGGCACAGCTGATCTTGCCGCATCTGGAACAGAGAAGACCGAGAAGCTGTCACCGGAATCCGTCATTTTAGCGGTGTATAATAAATGTGAGCAGCAGGAAATAAAGCTATGGATAGCTGAGCAGGGCAGCAGTTTTCCCTATCTGAATTTTTCCGGAAAAACGGCTGAGGTTACCAGGCATGTGAGAGATAAGGACATTGGTGTTGATAGATATGT
>JALXCX010000176.1 GCA_026990725.1 Desulfobulbaceae bacterium | reverse complement strand
ACGCTGTTGCACTCTGCTTTTAATCCGGGCCAGCTCATTTTTTCGGAAATCCCGGTCAAGATGAACCAGGGCCAGTTGTTCAACACCCGCAGCATCAGCCAGGGCGATACTACTGGTTATGGAGCCATGGTACGGGAATTCGTCCACCAGGGTAAATGATTCGTGAATAATGCAGTCACACCCTTTCACAAGCTCTGTCACCTGTTCTGTCGGCCGCCCGTCACCACTGAAATAAAGCCTTTTGGAGCCGTCGTCCAGAAGCAGGCCAAGATTATATTGAGAATGACGGGTCTGGACGGCTTTCCAACTTAAGCCGCCGATATTTTTTTCCTGGCCAGCCGCAATCACATGAAACTCAAGCGTAAAGCTTAATTTTTTTTCAAATCCGGGAAAAGCCAGCTCCAAAGCCTGCTTTACCTTTTCACTTGCCCCCTTCTGGCTGACAATAGGTAAAGGACGGGTACGCCCCATCTGCCAAAGCCTGAGAAACAGCAGGGGCAGGCCCAAAAAATGATCCCCATGAAAATGGGAAATCCAGACATAATCAAGATCAGGTTCTTCAAAAAAATCCTGAAAATAAGAGCGGGGCACAGAAAATCCGCAGTCCAGCAAAACTCTGGTGCCGCTGCTGCTGACGACATAAGCTGATGAATTGCCGTGGGCGCTGTCGCAGGCTTCTCCTACGCCTATAAAATGAATATCCACAAGCGATCTTTTGTTAACGTTTTTTGACAGGTGTATCGTCAGGAAGGAGCATAATGGTTTCCACCAGACCGCCGAAAACCTCTCCCTGGTACCAGGGAAGCTGACTGATCAACCTCTTTTTATCTTTTGATTCAGTAAAGTATGTGTTTCCGGATTGTGTTGCCAACTGTTCCCGAATACGTACATTAGCAGATTCTGGATGACAGTCAAACAGACTTGATCCGATAAGGCCGGCCCCTCCATATTTTTTAAAATTATCCTGCGACGCCGCATTCATGGCAATTATTATACCTGCTGTATCGCAAACCGTTACACAGTGGGGATATGATTGTATCCAGTCAAAAGTATCCATAATTATTCTGTCTTTTTATTCTTTACAGGCTGCCCTACACTCAACAGTCCTTCCTGCTCCAATACCTGTTGAGCAAGCTGTTCGGGACGAAAATCCAAAAAGGTGAACAGGAAACCTTCAAGCTGAACGCACTGCTCAAAATTCTCCCTGATAAGTCTATGGAGACGGGCATTGTTTTTACCATAATACTTAAGTATATACGCAAGTCTCGCCTCAAGACTGACAATTTCACTATGCCGAACCCTTTTATCAGCGTAATAAACTATTTCACGGGCTGAAAACAGGCCTTTTTGATACCTGTCCGGGGTGAAATTTTTTATAATTACATGTTGTTCGACAATTTCAGACAATTCCCCGTACCCCTGTTTTCGGCAAATCGCAGCTCCTTCAAGGGCGTGATTACAACTGCCATCCAGACACGGTGTTTTAGCAATATCATGTAACAAGGCTCCACTGACACAAAGATTCCTGTCTGGCAGTGCCTGATCAGGCACACTTTTCTGCAAACACAGCACCAGCAAGTCCGCAACACGGGCAACAACAAGAGAATGATGCCTGATATTATCCAACATGCTGTACTGATCCATCAGGCGAACACATTCTCTTACACTCGGGACAGACATTGCAGCTATTTCCCGCTGAAACGATGCACAGCCTCCACAGCGATCCTGGCCTGATCAGGCGAGGTCTGCGGTAAAATACCATGGCCCAGGTTAAAAATATACCCCTTTGCATCCCGTGCATCCTCAAGAAGCTGTTTAATCCTTTTCTCAAGCGCCTCTTTGGGCAAAAAAAGAGCAAGGGGAT
>JALXCX010000175.1 GCA_026990725.1 Desulfobulbaceae bacterium | reverse complement strand
AACTATTCAGCTGCACCCCATGGTGCGGCGATCAGGCCTCCTCACATAGACGGGCTATAGTTCGTTGGCCTGCTTACCGCACCATGGAGCACATCTGAACAGTTACAGGCCACAGGTTATGCCAGCAATGTGCTGATACCTGAATAGTTACGTGACTGTTTTATTTATATATTTTTTAAACTTTTTATTTCAGGAGGTTCTACACGATGAAACGAGTAATTGCTGTTGCTGTTTGTTGTCTGCTGCTTGTTGCTGCCGGTATGGCAGCGGCTGCGGATAATCCGCTGCTGAAGAATGAACACGCACTGCACCAGGAGTTTATCCAGGCCATTCCCAAGGATCACCAGATTGATGTATTCAAGCTGCATGAGGTCTGGCAAAAGGCCATGGCTGATCCGGCCTACCGTGCCAAAATTTATATGATTGACGTCCGTTCTGACTCCGAATGGGATGCCTTTCATATTGAAGGCACCGACCATGTCCAGGCCGGGCATGTTTATCTGATTCCCAAAAAGATTACCGATCCCAATGCGGAGATCTATGTCTTCTGTCGCACCGCGCACCGGTCAAAATATGTGGGCGGATTTCTGTATAAGTATGGATACAAAAACGTCTGGGTTGTTGGCCCGACAACAGTGAACGGCGTGAAAAATAAAGGCGGCGCTGTCGGTTGGGCTCAGGCCGGTTTTCCCTTTGTCAATCAGTTCACCGGCTCCTTCAAGATCACGAAGTATCGTCAGCATCCCTCCAAGACGGAGAAAGCTTTCCGCCTGCGAATGTGGCATCCCTATTGATCGAACAATGTTGTCTGAGAACAGACAAGGGGGCAATTCCGTTATATATGGGGGATTGCCCCTGTTGTCATTTTTTCATGTAATTTAGAGTCGTTGCACGATGGTTCAGCACAAGATGCGACGACTGACAACAAGGGGGTTCGGCGTGAAACGCTACATAAATCCTTACATTGCCGGCATTGCGCTCGGCTTTGTTCTCTTTGCCTCGTTTTTTCTCTGTGGCAAAGGGTTGGGCGGTTCGGCCGCCTGGGCAAGGCTGTCCGCGTACCTGATGCATCTGGTTGCACCGGCACATATCGAAAACTCGCCCTATTTCGGCCACTATTTTGTCCACGGCAAGAACCCGCTTCACTTTTGGCTCGTTTTTCTGGGCATAGGCACCTTTTTAGGTGGGCTGGTTTCCACCTTTATCCATGGCCGAAGTCGAATCGAAGTCAATAAAGGCCCGGCAATATCTATTAGAGGCAGGCTTGTCTACGCCCTGGTCGGTGGCGTCCTGGTGGGCTTTGCCTCCCGCATGGGGCTCGGTTGCACCAGTGGTCAGGGGCTGGCAGGGGCGTCTCTGCTGTCGCTTGGCTCGTGGGTTTTTCTTTTTTCTGTTTTTTTCGGCGGTTACGCCACAGCATATTTTGTTAAGGATGGGTGGTTATAATGGCACCAGTACTTAAACTCGCCCATATGGCGAATTCACCGGCAGGTCTCTTTGTTGCGGTCTGCCTTGGCTTTTTTTTCGGACTTGTCCTGGAATCGGGAGGGCTGGCAAACTGCCGGAAAATTGCAGGGGTTTTTTATCTCTATGACGTGACCGTTGTCAAAGTCATGTTCTCCGCAATTCTAACGGCCATGCTCCTGCTCTATGCCACCTCAGCGCTTGGCATCATGGACATCTCACTTCTCTATCTTCCGGATACCTTTATCATTTCGTACATTCTTTCAGGAATCATTCTGGGGGTCGGTATGGTAATGGGGGGCTACTGACCGGCTACATCCACAACCGCCATGGCTGGTGGTCGAATTGATGGAGCAGTTTTTGTCGGCGGCCTTATCATCGGGTCTGCCCTTTTTTCGGAAG
>JALXCX010000174.1 GCA_026990725.1 Desulfobulbaceae bacterium | reverse complement strand
TATTGATCCCATGGGACGTGTACAAAACCTGTCTCCTCTTTTTGAGCCATGGGAGGCGACTCAAAAAGTACAATTAAGAGAAGATCGGACGCTGTTTGTCCGTGGCGGCTATCTTTTTGCCCCGGCATGCTTTCTACTGATGTTTGGTGGTTTGGCATTTTCCGGAAAAAGAAAACGAATGAATTTTAGCAAACAGGAGTAATAATATGTCAACAGAAACAGGAGCTGCAGTCTCGAAACAGAAACTGCAGGATCTGAAAGGTCGAATGCTGGCCTTGAAGGAGCATCTTTGACTTGGATCACCGAAAAGATGATCTGGAGAAACTGGAACAACAGACACTCATGCCTGGGTTCTGGGATGATGCTGATACTGCCAAAAGAGTGCAGAAGGAGCTGGGACAGCTGCAGGACGTTATAAAAAGCTGGGAAAGTGGCTGGGCCGAGCTTGAAGAGGCTGACCTTTTGCTCGAAATGGCAACAGAAGAGAAAGACAGCGATATTGAACAGGAGGTGGCCGAATCTCTCCCGGGCATGGACGAACGAATCGAAATCGCTGAGTTGGAATGCATGTTCTCCGGCGAGCACGATGCTTCCAATGTGATCATATCCATCCATGCCGGGGCTGGTGGTACAGAAGCCCAGGACTGGGTTGGTATTTTATTGCGAATGTATCTGCGCTGGGCTGAAGCCAAGGGCTTTAAGACAGCTATTTTGGATATTCTGGCTGGTGATGAAGCCGGAACCAAGAGTGTAACCTTTATAATTAAAGGCCGTTTTGCCTACGGCTATATGCGCTCGGAACTTGGGATTCATCGTCTGGTTCGGATTTCGCCATTTGATGCAAGCGGCAGACGGCATACCTCTTTTGCTTCAGTGATGGTTATGCCTGAGCTTGACGATAACATTGATGTGGAAATCGATGAAAAAGATCTGCGTATTGATACATATCGGGCAAGTGGAGCAGGCGGGCAGCATGTTAACAAGACCGATTCTGCCATCCGCATCACCCATGTTCCGACCGGGGTTGTTGTACAGTGTCAGAATGAGCGATCTCAGCACAGAAACAAGGATATGGCCATGAAGATGCTGGCTGCCCGTTTATACGAGCTTGAAAAACAAAAACAGGCGGAACAGCAGGAAGGGCTACACGGCGATAAAAAAGATATTTCCTGGGGCAGTCAGATCCGTTCCTATGTCCTGCAGCCCTATCGGATGATTAAAGACCATCGGACAGAGGTTGAAATGGGAAATGTTGATGCAGTGCTTGATGGAAAGCTGGATATGTTTATCAAGGCCTATTTGCTCTGGGCTAAATAGTATGTGGGGATAATCTTTTGTTTTCCTGTGCAAAATGTGGCGCCTGTTCTGTTGTCTGCCCGGTTTTCCGGGTTAGCGGCAAAGAATCGCACACAGCGAGGGGGAAACTTCACCTCATTGAAACACTGGGGCTTGAAGAGAGCAGCAAGAATTTTATTGATATTTTTTCTGCCTGTTTGTTGTGTGGTGCCTGCTCGACGGTGTGTTCCCGTAAAATTGATATAACAAAAGAGCTGGTTGCTGCGCGGAACAGTTTTTCCTCCCTGGCAGGCCCGCATGCATACGAAAAATATATAACCCGTAAGCTTCTGGATTATCCCGGAGGTTTAACGGGTTTTCGTGTTTTGGGGCGTGCCGGAGAAAAATTGCTTGGCGAGCGGCTTCCGGAACATTCGGGGCTTAGAAAACGTCTGGCTTTATTCAGGGGCGAGGTTCCTGTGCAGTCTTTTAAAGAGCAGACAGGCCAGACTACAGCTGAAGGGAAGCGTCTTACCTGGTTTCCGGGTTGTGCGTCACGCTATCTTTTTCCGGAGATTCTTGATTCGTGTAGATCAGTCCTGGCCGATGTT
>JALXCX010000173.1 GCA_026990725.1 Desulfobulbaceae bacterium | reverse complement strand
AAGGTTTTGAAAATTCTGGAAGAGTTCAATTACGTTCGGGCAGTCAATCAGAAAAAAACAGCTTATCTTGTCAATCCATTGTGGTTGAAAAAAACTGTCGCCAAAAAAGCCAATGTTGCCGGGGGGGGAGAGGAAAAATGAAAAATGAAATTCATGGCAATGGCTTGGCAACACTGGCAACACTGGCGACAAACCTGCTCAAACAAATAGGTATTTCATCCCCAGATGAGGGGAAACAAGGGGATTGCCCTGAAAAAAAACCGTTGATTCAGTTTGTTTGTAATGAATCTCAGGTCGAACCTTTTTTAAAGCCTTGTCCCCTGTGCCATGGCCGGGATTTTATCCATGGCATCAAGGGCGGTTACTTTTGTGTTAATTGCCAGCCGGGGCAGCACGGAGAACTTGTAAAGGCCGGAAAACGATGAAATTCCCTTATGATTTAGGATAAAATATGAGCAAACCAAACACAGAGACTTATCTCAAGCTTGATATTCGATGGTTGCGCAAGCAAGCGCGGCCAGGGAGCCGGGGAACGGTGAGGTGGTCAACAAATGGGCACGAGACGGGGGCCATTGACTACCAAATGGAGAAAAACAGCGTGATCCTTAAGTATTGTTACAGGGGAGAACCAGTCACGGAGGTTATTTCCTTTAGCTGGACACGATGCAACTACGGCATGCGCCCCTGGTTTGTTTGCCCAGGATGCAAGAAACGCGTTGCCATTCTTTATAGTGGGGGAAAATATTTTCTCTGCAGGCATTGCTATGACCTTTGTTATCCATGCCAGCAGGAGGGGTACGCTGGCCGCCTTGCAAGAAAGGTGACCAAACTTCGTGCGCTCATTGGTGACGGCTTCAAAAGGCCGAGATACATGCACCGGAAGAAATTTGAACGCCTGCAGGATGAATACTTCCGTCTTGAGATGTTTATTGAGGATTATGCCATGCCTCGTTTACTCAAGGGTGGAAAAAAATCCCGTTGATTTTGGCTTGAAAGTAAACCGCTGGTTACGGTTGGCAACCTTCAATAATCATTAACGAATTTGTTCCTCTCTTTCTAACACTTCTTTTGCTCCTGGAGTGTTCCTGTATTTGTCAATCCATGTACTTTGGGGAATACACTTCGAGAGTTCTTGGTCGTACATTTCAAAAACAGCACAACCATGGTGTGCAATTTTTTTTATTTTTTTTCGTTTTATCCGATTTAAAGCATCTTGTGCTCTGGCGTAACCTTGTTCAGCTGCTTTTTTATACCATTTAACTGCTTTTGTATAGTTTTCTGGTCCTCCTATACCATTGTCGTATCTATATCCTAATTCATACTGAGCTTTAGCATACCCTTGTTCAGCCGCTTCTTTTAACAACTCTGCGGCCTTAGCATAGCTTTGTGGAACACTTCTACCGTAATAATATTTTTTTGATAATTCATATCGATTATTTTTTGGGAGATTATTTGTTTTTGAAAATCGTTTGATTTCACCTTCTAATTGCTCTACTTTTATACATATTTGTCGATATGGGCTGCATAATAAATTAATGTCACCACAACCATCTTGTGTAGAACATGGCATTCCTATTTTTGATTCATTGTATCCGGTATGGTTTATGGATGTGAAATTTCTCTCAAAAGGCTTATTACCATTATAATACCCCTTACTCTCCATGCAAAGTTCGTACACCTTTGACTCCTCAACTGATTGCTGCAACCCTGTTATTACATTAGAGACAGCATCTTGCATATAATCAGGGTCAACACGAGTATCCTGTACTCCTCCATAGTTATAGGTTGTGGCGGTAAACGATTGATTGTTGGGAGTGGTAATGTTATTGGCCGCATTTCTCGCCATCAGTTTGCATTGAGCGGAGTCACGGTGGAACATGTCATTGG
>JALXCX010000172.1 GCA_026990725.1 Desulfobulbaceae bacterium | reverse complement strand
CATTCTTGAATAAGAATGGGAAAAAAGAAGTCTCTGCTGCTACTCTCAACCCTCCAGTCTCTCAGAGATGGGAGGATTAATGGTAATCCTCTTCTCGCTGATGCCGTATGGCCAATATGGTGACAGTTTTTTTGTCCTCGATTTCAAAGAGTGCAACATATCCGCTGTTACCAAAAGGAATGAGCATTTCCCGGAGAAAGGGATTGTCAGAGGAGCTCTTTTGGCAGGCAAATGGAAAGTCTTCAAGGAACTTCATTGCCTTAACGATGGCAATCTTTGCTCGACGTGCCGACTGAATATCCCGTTCAAGAAGAAAAACGTAAAGACGTTCGATGTCTTCTTTGGCCTCTCTTGTATAGCGAACCTGGTAGTTCAACCCTTTTCTGCCTTGGCCAGCATGGCGTCGAGCCCGGCGAGCACATCCTCGGCACTGTAGTATTCTCCACTTTGCCCTGCTTTATCCCGGGATTTCAGGCCACGGGCAATGAACTCAGTCTCAATTTTTCTTCGCTTGATTTGTTCACGCAGGGCCTGTTCCATAAAACTTGACAACGTTTCATCGCTCTTCAGCGATTGTTCTACTGCCTGCCGTAATTTTGGTTCAACTCTCAGTGCTGGTATAGTTGCGGACTTCATTGACAATCTCCCTGTCGTTTTGCATTACATTTGTAATACATTAAGAAATGGGGAAACAAAGCGCAAGGCAATTATACAACTGATTAATGCTGGTTCTATTATTCGAGTTCCGGAGCTCCAGGCAGAGTTCCAGGGACAGAGTAAATTGAGAGTAAAAATTGGGTCGGAGTAAAATTAAATGAAATATGGTCACTTCTGCTTTTGACATTCTTCAGCCACCGGGGCAAATCAGGGGGCAGACGACGGCAATACCTGCAGCCCCGGCGCGTACCCAAGTGCACTGTTTGCGGTTTTTTCTTTAATCGCAAACAGTGCGACAGCCAGGGAGTGGTACAATGCGCCCAAGTATCAGTACCAAACCCGGAGAGCAGGGTAGACGGAGATTCTTATCCCATGCGCGAAGCACCTCTTGATCCTTATTTCATAGCCTTCACAAACTCTTCAACCGTTATTCCTGCCTGCCTGATTGCACTGCGAAGTGTTCCAAAAGCTAACTCCTTATGCCTGGGAATAACACAGCCCTTGTCATTTCGACGCATGACGACATGACTACCCTTTTGTCGGGCTTGATAAAAGCCAAGTTTCTTGAAAGTCTTGATTGCCTTATCTCCTGAAATACGCGGCAACTCAGGCATGCGCAGGAACCTCAAAAGTTGTGAGGATTGGACGACAAGCCTGTTTCAATGGAAACTCTTCAAGATACAACTCAGTTGCTTCCTGCAAGTTGACCATTGATTCTTCAAAAGTACTGCCCTGGCTGACTGTTCCTGCCTCAGGGCACTCTGCAACATAAATATCGTTTTCACGATGGACAATAGCTGTAAAAATATTCATGGTACCCCCTTTAGCTATGCACTAACATTTCAACGTTTTCAACGTTTAATAAACGCATCCAAAAATGATACCACTGTTTCCTGATCTGCATATGGGCAGCGTTTACTTTTTTCAATTTGCTGTCGTAGATCAGGAATCTTAATTTTACTGATGGTAGCATTTTCCTTATCCCTGATAAGATAATCCACATTGACCTCAAATACTTTTGCCATCCTGACCATAAGTTCAATGGTCGGCAACATCACCCCTCTTTCGTATTTGGAGATTCAGGTGACAAATCTTTTGTTTTTCCTTTCATAATCTACTTCCTGCTTTAAAGATAGAACATGAGATGGATAAAACAAACTAAAAATTTCTTGACATGTATTCGAGTTCCTGAGTTCCGGGTAGTTCCGGGGACAGGGCAGTTCCGGGGAC
>JALXCX010000171.1 GCA_026990725.1 Desulfobulbaceae bacterium | reverse complement strand
CTGCTCTAGGGATAGATCCCCTTTCTGCGATTTTCATCTGCGGATCTACCCATCCCGGAGAAGAAAAGATTCTCTTTGCGACCTTTGCCGAGCTGAACAAACAACACAAGCTTTTCCTCCTTCTTGCGCCAAGAGATATCAGTCGGGGCGGGGAGCTCGTCAAGCTGGCCCAATCGTTTGGCCTTAAAGCCAGGACAAGAAAGCAGAAGGCTGGCGACGGCAATGTACTTATCCTGAATACCATTGGTGAGCTGGGCTCCTGTTATCGGTTGGCAAAACTTGCCTTTGTCGGCGGCAGCCTCGTCCCATGTGGAGGGCATAACCCGATAGAACCCGCAGCCTTTGGCGTGCCTGTTCTTTTTGGTCAACACATGGAAGACTTCGCCGAAATTGCTGAAGAACTCAAACAATGTGGTGGAGCAAAAACCGTAACCAAACAAACACTTTCACAAATTGTCGGTGATATTCTAGCCACTCCGGACCTGCATCAAGAAATGGCAGAAAACTGTCTCAAACTTATCCAACAACACCGGGGCAGCATGGGCCACCACATTCAGGCCATTGAGCAGCTGCTCAACAACTGAAAAAGCCCGAATTTCTTTTCAGAAGAACATGGGACCAATAATTCAATGGCTTAATTTCAACATTTTAATCCCAACTGTTCTCTGTTTTATTTTCGGCATAATAACAGGTCATTTTTTCCCGCTTGTCTTTTCGATAAACAGTATACCTCTCCTCCTGGGCCTGTTGAGTGGCTTTGGCGCAGCTCTCTATTTCTCCCGCTACAAACAAATTCTTTTCATCTGCCTGCCGCTCTTTTTTCTCTTAGGATATGCCAACATAATCCACCACAATCAGAGCCATCTGCAGGACGGACACATCGCCGCCACCCTAAAGAACTCCTGTCAAGTAACCCTGTTAGGTACTCTGGCAGACATGGTGGAACAGGGAAAACGAAAAAACTCGTTTGACCTTGAAGTGCAAAAAATGCTGATTCATCAAAAGAAGCAAGCATGGCAGGACGTACCCGGAAAAGTCCATCTTTCCTTTCATGGATCAACAGAGGGACTACAGCCCGGCATGCTGATCATGGTTTTGGCAAAAGTGGGGCCAATAACAAATTTCAACACTCCGGGAGCCTTTGACTACAAAGGCTACATGGCTGCTAAAAATATCCATGTCAGCGGCTGGATTAAGAATCGCCAGGATATTATTCCGGTTCTGCACGGACAGAAAAGCATTGTAAACAAACTTAAATACCTGCCCGAACAGGCAAGACAGTACGTTGCCCGTTTCCTGCGCAAATACCTGCCCCGGGAAACGGCAGGGCTTTACCAGGCCCTGCTTGTTGGCAGTCGAAAAGGAGTGGAACAGAACATCCTAGAACAGTTCAAGGCAACAGGGACCATGCATTTACTGGCTATTTCCGGCCTTCACATGGGATTACTCGGACTGATGATCGGTACAGTGCTCAACTGGTTGCTCAGAAGATCAGAATGGCTGCTGCTTCATACCTATGTTCCAGGTCTTGCTCTGCTTGGCACCTTGCCGGTGCTGCTGGGGTACGGATTTATTGCGGGCATGAATATTCCGGTGTTGCGCTCCCTGGTAATGGCCATCATCCTGCTGTCCGCGATCATGTTACGCAAGCGATATGACCTGATCCACCTGATCGCAGCAGCAGCGCTTTTTATTCTGGTCTTTCAACCAGCTTCCCTTTTTACAGTCTCGTTTCAACTCTCCTTTGCCGCAGTCACGGCCATGGCTCTTTTTCTTCCGAAATTTGACCAAACATCCGCCCACCACAACGATTCCCTACGGGGACTTGGTCTAATATGGGGCTACAGTCGAACTGCCCTGCTCATCTCGTTTGCAGCCACCATCGGCACCATGCCATTTATGCTCTATCATTTCAACAGGTTCTCCCTGATCGGCCCCCTTATGAACCTGATTGTCGAGCCCTTGCTCTGTTTCTGGGCTCTTCCTTTGGGCCTTCTGGCAATCCCCTGCATGTTTCTGGTACCTAAAGCCGCCATCCTGCTCCTCCAGGCGGGGAGCCTTGGTTTGCAGGCAAGCATCCAGAGCACAGCCTTTGCAGCCGCCATTCCTTTTGCCTCCATCTGGACGATTACCCCTGAGATACGTGAAATATTGCTCTATGGAGGGCTTGTTTTTCTCTGGTACTGGAGAAAGAAAAGGCCCGGTGTGCTCTTGCCGATCATTGCCATCGGCGGATGTTTACTCTTTGTCCACTTTACTGCCGGACTTTTCCGGCCGGCACATAAGAATTGCAGCGAAATAAGCTTTCTTGACGTTGGCCTGGGAAACTCCACAGTCCTTCATCTACCCGACGGTAGCTGCGTTCTTGTTGACGGCGGAGGCAGCAGAAACAGCAGTTTTAACACCGGAGAACGAATAATAGGTCCCTATCTGTGGCATCAAAGAATATGGCGGCTGGATCAGGCAGTCATTACCCATCCTCACAGTGATCACTTCAATGGTATGGATTTTCTTCTCAAACATTTTCACCCTAAAATACTGTATATTAACGGCGATAAACGAAGTGAAGGAAACTATGTCCAAATTCTTGAGCAGGCTCAAAAACTAGGCATCACAATACAAATTCCCCAGGCAGGAAAGATGCTTGACCGGGGAGAAAATTTCCACCTTTTATTCCTGGGGATGAACGGCCTGCCGGTACGTGCTGACAGTCAGGTAAATGATAAATGTCTGGTTCTGCGTTACGCACATGGCAAGCGAAGTTTTTTTCTGCCAGCAGATATCAGTTCAAAAGCCGAGCATCTCCTCAAACAAAAATGGAAAAATCTTTGCTCAGATGTGCTCCTTGCCCCGCACCACGGCAGTGCGACATCGAGCAGCCAAGAATTTATTGAGGCAGTAAACCCCTCTATTATTATCGTTTCAGCAGGAAAAAACGGCCGCAAATACTATCCCGACCCGGCAAATCTTGGCCACTGGCAGCAGCGGGGAATCCTGACATATATAACCAGAAATCAGGGAACGATTACCTGTACAACAGATGGGTATGCCCTGGGTTGCTCTTCCTGGCTAGAGGAAAAACAACCCGGCAATAGAAAAAAGATACAGATCAGATCTCAGTGAAATCCGTTGGGGGTTTGCGTAAAAATTTGACGAACTTTTGTTTTTCAATGCAGTTGATATAAGCATCCTCAGCACTGATCTTCTTTTTTTCCAAAAGCTCCATGATGGCATCATCAACTGTCTGCATGCCATATTTTTTACCTGTCTGCATAACAGAAGGTATCTGATATGTTTTGGCCTCACGGATAAGATTTCGTACCGCAGGGGTACAGATCAGAATTTCCAGCGCAGCGACCCGGCCCTTAATGTCGATACGTTTAAACAACGCCTGCGACACAACAGCTTTCAGCGCGTCAGCCAGAGTGGAGCGTACCTGCCCCTGCTGATTTGCCGGGAAGATTTCAACCACACGATCAACTGTTTTCATGGCATTCATTGTATGCAGGGTACCAAACACCAGATGACCGGTCATGGAGGCTTCCATGGCAAGAGAGATCGTTTCCAGATCTCGAAGCTCACCAACAAGAATAATGTCAGGATCTTCACGAAGAGCACCGCGCAGGGCTGCCGTGAAACTCTTTGTATGGGTGCCCACCTCACGATGGTTGATAATGCATTTATTACTCTTGTGGACAAACTCGATGGGGTCTTCGATGGTAAGGATATGATCTGACCGGGTTCTGTTTGCCTCGTCAATAATAGCAGCAAGGGTTGTCGATTTACCAGAACCTGTTGGACCGGTTACCAACACCAGCCCTTTGGGCAGGCTGGCAAGTTTAGGAATAACTTTGGGCAGCCCCAGTTGATCACAGGAAAGGATATCGCTTGGAATTTCACGAAAGACAGCGCCAATACCGTATTTCTGTTCAAAAAAGTTGCAACGGTACCGGGCAAGCCCGGGTATTTCATAACCAAAGTCCATGTCACCCGTTTCCTCAAAGACCTTGATCTTATCCTCAGGGCAAATTTCGTACAGCATGGATTTCAGGCTTTCATTATCCATGGTTTTAAACTTTACCCGCTCAATATCACCACGGACCCGTAAGACCGGCTGCTGACCGGCAATCATATGAAGGTCAGAGGCACCTTCATCGTTCATCAGCTTAAAAAAAGCATCTATCTGCGCCATTTCTTTCTCCTATTACAAATGGACCAATCTCTCTACCAAAAAAAACTACATAACCAATAGTATCACATTTTTTTAAAACACTACAGTTTTACGAATATAACTGACTATTTCATCAACATCGTCCATAATTTCAAAGAGCATAAGATCGTCTTCTGCAATTTTACCATTGGCCAACTGCTGTTCTTTTATCCAGTCCACAAGACCTGTCCAGAAGGAAGAACCTACCAGTATTATAGGGAAAGGTTTTACTTTTTTTGTTTGAATAAGAGTGAGAGATTCAAAAAGTTCATCCATTGAACCAAAACCTCCCGGCATACAGACAAATCCCATTGAATATTTTAGAAACATGACCTTGCGTACAAAAAAATACCGGAAATCAAGCGACAGATTTGTATAATGATTCCCCTCCTGCTCGTGAGGCAGTTCAATATTTAAACCTATGGAAAGGCCATCTGCATCAGATGCACCCCGGTTCGCCGCTTCCATTATACCGGGACCACCGCCGGTAATAATGCCATATCCGTGTTCTGCAAGCTTTCGGGCAATTTCCCGGGCTTTCTGGTAATCCGGATGGTCTTCGGGCGTTCGGGCGGAACCGTAAATTGAAACCGAGGGACGTTTAATTGGAGAGAGTGTATCAAAACCTTCAACAAATTCAGAGAGGATTCGAAACATTCTCCAGGATTCCCCTGAATTCATTTTTTCCAGAAAATACTGATGTTCCCTGGCCTGCTTTTTAAATATTGGTGTCATATTGTTCCCTTTTTAAAATTAACCTTTTTTCGCGATTTTTTTATGCGCTTTTGAGCCGTTATTATCCGCTCTTGCGAGGCTCCAGGGAGGACCAGCACCCGCTGATAACTCTGGCAGGCTTTACGGACCTGCCCCATTTTTTCATAAATCTGCCCCCGGAGCAAAACTGCCCGATCATTATTCTTCTGGCGCTGAACAACCTGCCTGACCAACAACAGGGCCTGATCATACTGTTCAAGGGCGTAGCGGGCCATTGCCATCCGGTAAAGATGGGCCGGTTCAGCCTCATCCATCAAGACCGCCCTCTGACAAAGGCTCAAACCAACATCTTCCCCTTCACCCTCCAGAATATACAAAAGACCCAGCATACTCAGGCTGTCTGCATTTCGCGGGTAAAGCTGTAATGACTTCTGTAGAAAACCTATAGCCTCTTTATTCTGGCCAGCCCCCAGACAGGCCTCTCCCATGAGCCTGAAAAACATGAACTCATCCGGTTCTTCCCGGTTATGTCGCCATTGAGTCAACAAAGAGACGGCTTTATCATACTGTTCGTTCTGGCAATACATGCGCCCAAGCTGCAGATACACTTCTATGGATGCCTGCTTCTGATGGTCAGGAGCCAGTAAAGCCTTTTCAAAACATTGTATGGCTTCACTGTTTCGGCCAAGTATCCGACAACTCATCCCCTTGTTGACAAGGGCCATATGATTATCCGGCCAGGAGTTGAGAACACTGGAAAAACATCCAATTGCCTCACGGTGCCGGTTAACCTCGGCCAGAGCAACGCCCAGGCTGTTCAGCAAATCTTTATCATCCGGTTGTCTTTGCAGGCCCAGCCGGTATTCTTTCATTGCTTTTTTATAATTTCCTTCATCAAAATACAAATCACCGCTGACATGCAAACTGGTGTGATCAAAGCTGACAATACTCCCCGGTCCATAAAAACTGCCGTGAACAATTGCCTTGCGACAGCTGCGAAGACAATCAACTTTGCTCTGATCTGTGCCAGTCGGCCAATGACAGTATCCCACATCGGGCGGCATTCCAGAATTTTTTTCTATTGCAGCGGCAAGGTCTTTCACTCTGGCCCGGGTTATGGATGGAGAATAATCAATAAACAGGACAAATTGCCCGCTGGATGACAACGGAAAACATGACTCCGCAGAAGTAAGCATAGATTCCAGTGCCAGAGTCGATTTCGTTTCATCAGCAACAGAAAAAAGTGCCAGCCCAAACCGGTCAACTCCGCACCATTTGCGCTGAATTTGTCTCAGGACAGTTTTTTCGGGCAGGGCAAACGGATGTGTATTTCGTTTATCAAGTGAATCTGCGTCACAAAGACTATATGGACCACGCTGTTCTGCCGCGACAAGTGCGTTCCAGCAACCTGTCACAACGTTTTGATAGGACATTTTGTCGTCAATGACAGAAAAACCGATATGAATCCTGTTCAGCTTTTCCCGTTTGAGACGGGTAATCAGTCGGCGGGAAAATCGGCAGGCTTTCTTGTGATCACTCTGCCGACTCAAAAAACCAAACACTCCCTGACCAAAATAAAAAAGCGGTTCCCCAATAACAGAGCCAAGTAGAGAACCCAGTTGGGCGGTTGCCTGATATCCTCCAGCCACAGTGCGACGCCTGGAAACCACCGAAAGAAAGAAGAATGATTTCCACTGCTCGAGCTGAGCTTCGCAACATTGCAACGCTCTTTGATTATAAAGCCCTGT
>JALXCX010000170.1 GCA_026990725.1 Desulfobulbaceae bacterium | reverse complement strand
GTTATCGTCTGTCGATGTTACCAAGATATTCGACTGACGAGATTAACCTTCGGGTGAATGCCCTGGCTAAATATCTCAGCAGTCAAACTGGTTTGCAGATTCAGGGAGTTGTTACCTCGTCATTTGACAAATATGTCAAAAAACTTCAAAGCGGAGCAGTTGATATTGGGTTTCAGAACCCATATATATATGTCCTGACATCAGATAAGCAAGAAGTTATTGCCATAGCAGAAAAGGGAAGAGACATTGATAAATTTCGCGGGATAGTTGTTGTGCCAAGTAACAGCGATATTCGTGAATTGAAGGACCTGAAGGGAAAGAGAATTGCCATTGTCGGTTTTCGCAGCGCAGGAGGCTATCTTTCTCAGAAATTAACCCTGCTTGAAAACGGTATCAATGTCAAAGAAGATTGTCATCTTGAAATTGCTCCGGAGAATAAACAGGAGAATGTCGCATTAGCAGTTTTTACAGGAGATGTTGATGCGGGGTTTATGCGCGAATCTGCCCTTGCCCAGCTCGAAGGCATGATACCAACAGGGGCCGTGCAGGTGCTGTCCAGTACCGCCTGGTTACCTAACTGGGCCTTGTCGGTCAGTCGGGACATGCCTGCTCAGGATCGTGAAAAAATAAGCAAGGCAATAGCTGCCTTGCAACACGATGATCCGGTTTTGAAGACTTTACACCTCAAAGGTTTCAGGTTGGCTGAGGATAAAGAGTATGACCCGGTGCGTAAGGCTGCCGGATTACCTCTTTCGACAAATGATATCTAAGCAATTCTGCTGGATTATTTGAATGATGAATTATTTTTACTTTATTTTATGATTATGAAAAAGATTTTATTAGTTCTTTTGCTCGTTTGTTTTAGCAGCAGTATTACGCATGCTGAAGGTTATAAATTGTCAATGCTTCCCCGTTTCTTTCCAGAGAAACTGTCAGCCATGATTACGCCACTTGCGGCATATCTGAGCTTGGAAACCGGAGATGCTATTGTTCCTGTTTTAACAGATAATTTTGCCAGCTATCAGGCTCAGCTGAAGCAGGGGGTGATCAGTATTGGTTATGAGAACCCCCTGGTTTACACAAAAGTTTCTGATGCTCATGAAGTTTTGGCAACTGCTGTAAAAGGCAAGGGCGGCAACAAGTTCTGGGGAATTGTTATAACCAGGCCAGACTCTGATATATCAAAAATTGCTGATTTGAAAGGGAAAAAAGTGATGATAGTAGGAAAGGACTCTGCTGGAGGCTATTTGTCACAAAAGTTAACTTTAAAGCAAAATGGACTTGATGTTGAACGTGATTGTTTGTTAAGTGAAGCAGCCGATAATCGTCAGGAGAATGTTATTATTTCTGTCAGTATTGGTGATGTAGATGCCGGTTTTATTCGGGCATCGGCGCTGCATAAAGCAGATGAGTTTATCATGCCGGGCTCTGTAAAACAAGTTGTCGAGACCGCCTGGCTGCCCAACTGGGCCTTTTCTGTAAGTAAAGATATGCCACAAGGAAAAAAGGACGCTATACAAAAGGCTTTACTGAAACTTACACCGGATTCCCCGGTTATGAAGGCCATGGGGCTGCAAGCGTTTAAAACTGGTTCTGATTCAGATTATGATGTTGTCAGACGTCTTGTTGAATAGACTTTTTTGCAGTTGAATATGTCTTATTGATCGATTCAAGGATTCCTTGCAAGAGGAGTCCTTGACTTGTTTAATTAAAATTTAGGTAACTGTTCAGCTACACTCCATAGTGCGGCGATCAGGCCATCTCACATAGACGGGCTATAGTTCGTTGGCCTGCGTACCGCAGGTAAGCTGCGACTCCGCTATGGAGCACATCTGAACAGTTAGTTACAAGCCACAGGTTATGCAAGCATTGTGCTGATACCTGAATAGTTACAAATTTAGATTATGTAGTTTAATTGATTACTTTTTTCCCGTTTTTTTATGCTCATACCAAAAGAAAAGCCGTATCTTTCAGGTTTAAACAGTTATTATCTGCATATTGATAAATGTGTAGAGCATTTACAGGGAGAAATCGGCTCAGGCGGTCTCTACTGTAAAAGTGCAGATGAGGAGCTGTTTGTATTTTTTGATGAACAAGAGATTGTTCGTGCGTTAACCCAGAAAAAAGGGCAACTGGCACAGGTCTCTCCCAATCTTGATCCGGTGTTACGATCTCTTGATCAAAAGAGTTATCAGGTAACTGTTTATTATCTGGACGCCAATTCAATTTTTTTCTGGGGCCAGATGCCTCCTTTCAAACGTGCCCAAAAAGTATTGAGTGCAAAAGACATCTCTTTGCCTGATCTTGTTTTTAGGTTACGTCAGAAGAAATTCACGGGTTTTATTGATGTGACTCTGAAGGAATACGAAGAAGGAGCCATTTTGTTTTATCGTAAAGGCGAGCGGGCAGGGGGGTCATATGGCTGGGGCAAAGGGGGCCTGAGTCCTTCCAATGACGATTACAATCGATTACTTGGTTTGTTGCAGACCAATTATGCCGAGTATAGAATAGGTCATTTTAAAAACATTAAACATGAAGCTGCTCCTTTACAAGAGATACGACCGGTCGAGAACAAAAGTTCCGGAGGAAATGAAATTTTCTCCGGTCTAGATACCGCAATTAGTGGGTTTTTGGGATTATTTGTTTTTGTAGCCTGGAAAAAATTAAAAGGTGAACCACTGGTGCACCTCGAACAACGATTTCATGATGCTATCCACGAATACCCGGTTCTTGATCCGTTCAAGAATTATTATGAGATAAGTGACACGGGTTCATTTCATTTTCTCGATAATGCGCCCAGGGAGGAGATAGCCTCGGCAATTGTTGACATTACCTGGCAGGCAGTAAATGCGCTCAAATTACAAAAAAAGTTCAGAGCGGAAATCAAAACATGGACCTACAAAAGTGTTTTTGAGGACATGGGCTTAATTTAGTTTTCCGGAAGCTTTTTTTTCTTTTTTTTCCCACTTTTATTTTTGTTGGCCAGTTGCCCGCAGGCTGCAGAAATATCAACACCTCTGCTTTGCCGAATAAAAACGGTAAATCCCGCATCTCTTAAAATTTTCTGAAACCCGAGAATTGCCCCACGGGATGGGCTTTTATACGTATTTTCTCCCCCCTCATTGAGCGACAGTAGATTTATTTTACACGGAATGTCATAAAGAAGACGTGATAATTCTCTGGCTGTTTTTTCTGAGTCGTTGATCCCCTCAAGCAAAGTATATTCAAACATGACCCGCTGTCTTTTTTTCTGAGGATATTCCCTGCAGGCTGTGAGTAATTCTTCAAGAGGATATCGATCATTAACCGGCATTAGACGGCTTCTTGTCGCATTGTCGGCCGCATGAAGCGAGATGGCCAAATTGACCTTTGTTTTACGACCAAGTGTGAGCATTTGCGGGATAAGCCCGCAGGTTGAAACTGTGATCCTGCGGGAAGAAAAATCCAATCCCCGCTGTTCTGTCAGCAATGAAATCGACCCAAGTAAATTATCCAGATTAGCCAGTGGTTCCCCCATGCCCATAAACACAATATTGGTCAGTTTGCCTTTGTGGTGGGCAAGCATCCAGTCACGGACAAAGCAAACCTGATTAACAATTTCAGCCCGGTTGAGATTGCGTGTAAAACCCATGGTGCCAGTTAAACAAAACCTGCAGCCCATTGCGCATCCGGCCTGTGAAGAAACACAAAGGGTATTGCGATCTTCTTCCGGAATAAGCACTGATTCAATCATAAAATTATCAGCTAGACTGAAACCAAATTTAACTGCACCATCACGAGATGTTTCTATGATTGGCTGCTTGAAACGGCTCATGAACGCATGATCTTTCAGAATAGCCCTGAATTCTTTAGCCAGATCTGTCATCTGGTCAAAGCGTTCAATGCCTGGCTTGTAGATCCAGGCCAGGATTTGACGTCCCCGAAAGGCTGGCTGGCCCAGAGATTCGGTAAAAGAGACCAACTCTTCCTGGGTCAGTTTTTTTAGGTCTGTTTTGTTTTTTTTCAGATTCATACTTTCCATAGCTGATTTATAATACGCTCTCCATACTATTGGAGACGAATCTCAACTGCAAGAAGATACTGGTTACGGGAAAAGTTTGGCTTTGTTTTTATCAACGACCAATGCAGACTTGCTTAAAGAAAAAAAGCCGTCCCGAAAAAGTGCAATCCGGGACGGCTCATCCTTAATGACGGAACATACCAGAGAAAACCTGACACTCCGACTGTAATTTCTGGTGACCCCAAGGGGAATCGAACCCCTGTTTACGGCGTGAGAGGCCGTCGTCCTAACCGCTAGACGATGGGGCCAAGCGGTGCGTGAGTTTGTAAAATATATGATGATCTTTGTCAAGGTGCATTATGCTTTTACTTTGAAAAAGATCAGTTCGCTGCAATGGATTCTCCCAAGGCAACAGCCTTTTGTAAGAGTGTTGCATCTGCGGCTACAGCACCTTTTTGGTCCATTCCTTTAATGAGGAGATTATCGGTATAGGTGCAATTCATTGCATCAAAAGCATACCGCATGGTGAGCTTTGCTCCCTCAAAGACTCGTTTTCCGTGAGTTGCGGCAACGCTAACCAGATAGCCTTTTCGCTCGTGTATATTACCTGCAGGGCTGTTAAGAAGGTATTTTCTACTCCACAGTGTCTGGCAACGGTCTATAAAAAGTTTGGTCTGGGCCGTCAGGTTGTAAAAATAGATTGGTGAAGCAACAATTATTTGGTCTGCAACGCTGATACTTTGATAAATATCGTACATGTCGTCTTTGAATATACACTCGCCGTTTGCTTCGCAGGAGCCGCAGCCGATACACGGATGAATATCAAGATCAGGTAAACTGTAGAGCTTGTAATTGCCCTGAACATTTTCTATTCCCTGGATGATCTTTTGCAACAGGTTGTCTGTGTTCCCACCTTTTCTGGCACTTCCCTGGAAAAGTATACAATTCATGGTGCACTCTTTTTTTGGATAGTTGGCAGTCTGTTGGCAAGCCGGGTGCTTTTATAGAGTGACTCGGCAGCTTCCCGCGTAAAAAATCTTTTAGCACAGCGCCATTGCCAGTTGCCTTTTGTGGTTCCGGGAGTATTCATGCGACAGTCATTACCAAAACCCAGGATATCCTGAAACGGAATAATTGATAAGCAAGCTACCGAGGTTTGGGCGAGATAGAGGAGGTCTTTGTGAAAAGTTGAGGCCTCAAGGTCATCTTTGTTGGCACATGCCTTTGCCCACTTCTTTTTTGCCAAAGATATTTCAGGAGTGAGGAACCAGCCAACAGCAGTGGCATTGTCATGTGTGCCTGTATAAATCACACAGTTTTTGTCTATGTTTTGAGGAAGATATGAGTTTTTAGGATCATTGGTAAAGGCAAAAAGGAGTATTTTCATTCCAGGATATTTTAGATCGTCACGCAGCTTTTCGACTTCAGGAGTTATCAATCCTAAGTCTTCAGCAATAACGGGCAGTTTTCCTAAAGTTTTCTCCATTTCCTGAAAAAAGATTTTTCCAGGGCCTTTTTTCCAGGATCCGTTGACAGCTGTTTTTTCCGCAGCCGGGATGGACCAGTAAGCGGCAAATCCTCTGAAATGATCAATGCGAATGACATCAACAATCGAAAGAATTGTCTGGAGCCGTTTTGCCCACCAGTCATAGAGCCCTTTTTTCACCTCTTTTTCTTTGGTGTTCCAGCGGTAAAGCGGATTGCCCCATCGTTGGCCTGTTTTGCTGAAATAGTCAGGGGGCACTCCGGCAACGTATGTAGGGGTTCCTTTTACGGGGTCGAGTTCAAAGATACTTTGATTGGCCCATACATCTGAAGAATCATGGGCAACGTATATTGGGAGATCGCCTATTATTTGTATGTTTTTCTTATAAGCATAACGGTGAAGTTTCTCCCATTGTCTGAAGAATATGTATTGTTCAAAGAGATAATAATTTATTTGTTCTTTCTTCCTATCGCGTACTTTCCGAAGAGTTTCAGGGTCCCGTGTTTTTAATTTTTCAGGCCATTGAGTCCATGGGGCGTGTTTGTATTCATCTTTCAGGGCCATAAAAAAAGCGTATTCTGTAACCCAGGTATGATTGGCTAGAAAGGAATCAAATATTTTTATGTCATGCTTTTGTCGAAAAGATTTCCAGGCAGATTGAAGGCCAGCCTGTTTAAGAGTGGAAACAGTCTCAAAGCTAACGATATATTGCGAAAATTCAGAGGATGGCAGGTCTTCAATTTGCAGATATCCTTCTTCTTGAAGGATATCAAGGCTTATCAACAACGGATTCCCTGCGAAGGCCGAATAGCTCATGTAAGGAGAGTTTCCAAATATAAGGCTCACCGGCCCAAGGGGTAGAATCTGCCAGTAGCTTTGACCTGCTTGCGCCAGAAAATCAATAAAGTCAAAGCTGCTTTTACCCAGATCACCGATGCCGTGCCCGCCTGGCAACGAAGAAATGTGCATTAGAAGGCCGGATGCTCTTTGTTTGGTCAGTGTCTGCATTGTGGCGGAAGTTGGTATTTTATTCTGTAAAAATATTGTAACGGTTCAGCTGCACCCCATAGTGCGACGATCAGGACGCCTCGCATAGACGGGCTATAGTTCGTTGGCCTGCTTGCCGCACTATGGAGCACATCTGAACCGTTACAGGCCCTGGATATGCCAACATTGTGCTTGTAGCTGAATAGTTACAAAATATTTT
>JALXCX010000169.1 GCA_026990725.1 Desulfobulbaceae bacterium | reverse complement strand
GGTTTATGCCGCCCTGTTCAAATTGATTTTCATAATTATATCCGTCAACTGAAAAATTATCCTGTCCCGCTGCCCTATGTACCAAGGCATCGGCGGGAGCCGGAAAAAGGTATTGCCATTCATTTTCCGCCCCGCCCGGCTGCCATACCGGAATGACCCGTCTGGCTGTAATACGATTGAGTTCCTCTACCTTCTTCCGCGCCACAAGTTGACCGTTCCTTGTCTGGAACATTTCTCTGTCCCTGGAAAGCCCGATTCTGCTTCGTAACATTCCTGTTATCGTGGATGGCCAAGGCCAGCAGAGCATACCTCCATTGACATGGCCGGGATCACCAAAGGGTCTGCCGTCCCGAAAGACAAGGGTTTCCCGGGAGTGAATCACCACATTCATGACATTCCTCCTTCCTGGTGAGCAATTTTTTTGCGGTCAGCCAGTTCAGTTGTCCTGCTTATCAGGTGGCTGATTATGAGTCTATCCGACAGCTCCCGCAGATTTTGATGGCCAGCCAGTATATTGGCTGCTTCCCTTGAAGATAATTTCCGGCCGTCTTTCTGTTGTTTTCTTTGTACGACCCTAAGGGCTTCCGCAGCGCAGACATTTTGGGGGTGTTGCCGGTCCCATTTCATCTGTTCACCACATTCTTTTGTGATGGCCCGTAGTTGATAACCGAGACGGGACGGCAGTTTACCTTTTCGGTATTGTTCGGTAAAACTGATAAGCTGATCCGTCAGGGGGACCATTTCCCTGTTTTCATGCCATTTGCCGGTTATGGTGATATCCGTGCCTCCCCGCTTGGATTGAATCAGGGTTAGAGAATTTTTTCCGGGCTGATTTTTTGATATTTTTTCGGCATCTCTGGCCAACTCAAGGACCTGGTGCAGAGGCTTGTGCAGATGGACTATGGCCATTCCCATGGAAAAAGTAGGCGGTGTGCTGATGTTCGTTTTTTGACAGGCCCTTTTCATGGCTCCGGTGAAGGCTTCATTGACGGCCCGGGCACAATCCATGGCCGTATGAAGTGGCACATACGCCATCAGATCATCACCGCCGCTATAAACAACCCGGCCCTGGTATTGTTTCAAGAGATCGTGCACCTGGCCGGCAAACCCGGCCAGTTCTTTGGAAAACTTCTGGTGTTGTTCGATTTTTTTTAACTCCTTTAAGGTATTCCCCATATTATCACCATCACCAACAAGCAGACAGCAGTAAGGCAGAGGTTCTTTTGTTTTGCGCCATAATTCTTTCATCTGCTTCTGCAGAGCCTCCCAGGCCTTTTTTGCCCTTTCATCATCTTTTCTCAATCTGATTTCCGCTTCCACCACAGACGGGAAAAGGATTTCACTGGATAAGTCTTCAGGCCAGCCATCCCATGGTGTTTTTGTTCCACGTGGTCTATCTGCCTTATTGGGATATAATATTTCCACTTTTGGCAGGTGACCTATGATTTCCGCTATTTTTTGGGATTCACGGGCGGCTTTTTGCAGTCCTTCCAGAAACGGCTGCGCCGCCACCTGGGGCAGGCTGTCAAACTGACGGCGGATACTTTTAGCAAGGGGGCAGAAGCGTTTGATAATTCCAAGGGCATCAAGCTCCTCTCCCTTTTTTACCAGGTACGATTCACTGTTTTCCTGGCTGAAAACCCTTTCATAAATACCATCCAGGCTGGATTTGGGTTTTCCTGTGCCATCCCAGCCGGGAGCCTCGAAATTCCGCAACAGTTTACGACCGGCAAGTAATTTTTCACAGCGTTCCCGGCAGGCGCTATAATGCTCTTTATCATATTCGACCCAGGCCGCATAGAATTCGCCGAAATCTTCCACCTGTTGCTTGAACATTTCTCTATCAATGACTTTTACCGAAAAAATTTTTTCCGCCTTGTTCAGGGCAATCTCACTGGTTTTTTGCCAATG
>JALXCX010000168.1 GCA_026990725.1 Desulfobulbaceae bacterium | reverse complement strand
TAATGCTGCCCGGGCTTGACGGCATGGATGTGTGCCGGCAGGTCCGATCTCAATATGAAAATCCAATTTTAATGCTCACCGCAAGAGACGAGGACATTGATCAGGTGTTAGGTCTGGAACTTGGAGCTGATGATTATGTGATAAAGCCGGTTAAGCCTCGAGTGCTGCTGGCCCGTATTCAAAATTTACGGAGACGATTCCAACAGAAACCGGAGAATAAGGTATCATTTACTATTGGTGAGCTTCATATATCCAGTAACACCAGGGAAGCGATTCTCGGTGGCAAGCCGCTATCGCTCAGCAGTCAGGAGTTTGATCTGCTCTACCTGCTCACCAGCAATGCGGGGAAAATTTTAAGCCGTGATGACATTCTTATCTCGCTGGCAGGGATAGAGTACGATGGCCTCGATCGTTCCGTGGATATACGTATTGCGCGCTTACGAAAACTTCTCATGGATGACCCTGCAAATCCCCGCTTTATAAAAACAGTCCGTTCAAAAGGATATCTCTTCCTGCCATGATCCGTTTATTCTTCCAATTGTTCGCGCCGGTTTTTATTGTCACAACTCTCTTTATTTTTAACCTTAATTTTTTCCTTACCCCTCTGTTCAGCTTTGCCCTCAGAAACCAGACAGCATATGAATTAAAAGGGATAATTCACATGCTTGATGAAGGCATGGCAAACATCGGAAGTACGCAACCTGTAGACCGTGAAAGGAAACTGAAACAAGTACAGGCTCAGTTTCTATTTGACCTGGATCTGCTTGATATTCAGAATATCCAGTTGCCTCCTGATAGGAAGAAAAGCCTTGAACAGGGAGAGTTTGTTTTCGAGCCGGACAATGATGATATAATCTACCATGTATCAAGTAATGCTCAACAGGTCTGGAAATTAAACATTGAGCAGGGGGAAAGCGAGACAGATGATGCCTATATCAAACGGCTTGCAGTGGGGCCTCAAAGAATAATTCTCAATCATCTTAGGTCTATACCTGAGCGCGACTGGAACCAGGCGGTCGAGGCCATGAGTCAGAAGTTTGATATGCCCCTGGCCCTGCGGACACGTGACACGGTTGATATAAAGCCGCAGGATTTGAAAAATCTCAAGGCGCAGGGAGTCATTGTTTTTCAGGATAACTCTCTGGACCGTATTTACAGTCTGATACCCGGCACCGGTTATGTTCTTGAAATAGGACCTTTTCAAAATCCCTTGATCATAAGATATGCAGATCAGGTTTTTATAGCCCTGCTTGGGTTTCTCATGGGATTTGTAGTCTGGCTGTTGTTGCGGCCCATCTGGCGGGACCTGCGAAAATTGCAACATGCTTCAGATAATTTTGGTAAAGGACAGTTGGAAACCAGAGCTCATTATTCCAGGCATTCTCCTGTCAAAAAAATCCTGCATGCCTTTAATGGGATGGCAACCCACATCCAGCAACTGATTTCCTCCCACAAAGAATTAACCCGTGCGGTTTCCCATGAACTTCGCACACCGGTCTCCCGGTTGCGATTCAGTCTGGAAATGCTCGCTGAGACAAAAGATGAAAAATCCCGCAGACGTTATCTGCAGGAAATGAACACGGACATAGATGAGCTGGATGATCTGCTGGGTGAATTGCTCTCCTATGCGCGAATGGATCGTGACCAGGAATTCATCGAATATACTCCTGTGCTCCTGAGAGATTGGTTGCAGGAACAAATGCTCATGCATAAGAGAGTCTGTAATACAAAAACGTTGCAGATAAGCCTTGATCCCAAACTCCCCTCACAAGCTGTTGCCTGTATGGACCCCAAACTTATGGCCAGGGCTTTAAGTAATCTGATCCGGAACGGATGCCGTTACGCTGATCAAAATGTTCACATCCATCTGGGCTTTAATAGTGGAAAATACCTGCTCAGTGTGGACGACGAT